>JAJDEK010000480.1 GCA_029259875.1 Planctomycetaceae bacterium | reverse complement strand
CACAGTTCTGGATCAATCTTCTGGTCAGACAACAGAGCTTGTTGAAAATGCGTTGTCAATCTCTGAAAACGAACTCCACGAATTTTCCATCGAATACAACCGTTCCATTTCAAAGGCAAAAATTGTCGTACTGACTGGCTCACTTCCCGAAGGGACACCTGCCACGTTTTATCGTGACTTACTTGCTGTGACAGACTGCCCTGTTATCTTGGATGCGCGTGGCTCCGAATTGGAAGCAGCGCTTACTCAAAAACCATTTCTTGTCAAACCGAACCTCGAAGAACTGGAACGCACACTGTCTCGCTCTCTTTCCAGTACAAAGGATTTGATCGAAGGAATGCAGGAAATCAACCGTAGAGGCGCAAACTGGGTTGTGATCTCTCAAGGAAAAGAGGCTCTGTGGGCAACTTCAGGCGACCAAGTCTTTCGATTCACACCTCCCTCGATAACTGCCGTGAATCCGATAGGCTGTGGCGATAGTCTTGCTGCCGGGATTGCCTCGGGACTGTATCAAGACTGGACCGTTCCAGAAGCCATCCGCTGGGGCATGGCCGCCGCTGCTGACAATTTGACACAACTGCTGCCCGCAAGACTCTCAACACCAAATGTACAAACCTTCTTCGAACAAGTCGAAATGGAACAGATTTTTTGATGAGCAAAGAACAGAATCAAAATCATGTTCTATTGGAAGCCCAGCAATTAGGACGGCAAACAGCAGCGGGGCAATGGCTCATCAGGGATTTGTCGCTCACGATCCACCCAGGTGACCGTTTTGCCATTATCGGGCCCACTGGTTCTGGTAAATCACTTTTCCTGCGTTCATTAGCAATGCTTGATGAAATCCAGGAAGGAGAAATTCGATTTCTTGGTTCGCCCGTTAAAGACAAACAGATACCTCACTTTCGCAGCCAAGTGGTTTATCTGCAACAACGACCTGTTTTGATCGAAGGGACCGTACAAGCCAACCTTGAATTCGCACTGAAATTTCAGACGAATCAACACAAGCCTCAAGACATTTCGAATGTCATGGATTTACTGAATTCATTTGAGAGGCCAGAAGAATTCCTTCATCGTGATTCCAGCCTACTTTCAGGAGGCGAGGGACAAATTGTTGCATTACTGCGTGCCTTGGTGCTATCGCCACAAGTATTGCTTCTTGACGAACCAACGTCTGCACTCGATCAGCAGACTGCAAAGCTGTTCGAATCGATCATTTTGACCTGGATGGAAACTTCAAATCTGAATCCTGCTTTTGTCTGGATAACACACGACCAGACTCAAGCGCACCACATCGCCAGCCAAATCATGACGTTTCCTAAAGGAACGATTTCTACAAGCCAGAAAACGCTTTGAACGTTTCACAGAATGGCAACTTTTGTTAATAATGAAATGAATCCGATTGGAAACAAACGGATTATCAAGTATGCTTACGATGTTGAACTTTCTCTCACCTCTTCTAAGGAGACAACAGATGCCCGTTAATATTCAACAACATGAGGATCAAAATTACCTCGAAATTCAAATGACCGGAAAACTGACCAAAGAAGACTATCATGAATTCATGCCAATCATCGAAACCATGATCGAACAAAAAGGGCCGTTACACATGCTCTTGGAGTTGCATGATTTTCACGGCTGGACAGTGGGCGCTTTATGGGAAGATCTGAAATTTGATGTGAAACACTTTAAAGACATCGAACGTCTGGCAATGGTCGGTGAAAATAAATGGCAAGAGGGCATGGCAACCTTCTGTAAACCCTTCACCAAAGCGAAAATCAAATACTTTGAAGTCGCTGAATTAGAAGCAGCTAAAACTTGGATCGCCGAATCTGCTTAGAAAGTGATAGAACCTAAACTATTTCTATAAGCTTGATTTAACTCAAGCCTTCCTGACAAGTTGAACCAGCATTTCAGTACTCCATTCCTGGTCCGCAGGAATGGAGACTGCGACAGATTGTTCAGCCTCTGACAGTGGTTCAACCTCTTCTAACTGATGTGCCAAGACTTCTATGGTCGCATCGGAGGGATCCACTTTTGAAGTTTGCCGGTCAATAATCCGTGATTCGAGAACTTTTCGGTCCGCTGAAAAGTTGAGTAACAAAAAGGGAACCTGCAAACTCTTTGCTAATTCTCGAAACAAAGATCGTTGCCATGCTTTTAGAGTAGTTGCATCGACAATCACAGTCCAACCTGCATTCAAAATCATTTGAGCGAGTTTCGACAATTGCTGGTAAGTTTTCTCTGTTACTTCCTGTGAATATAATTCTGTTTTTGCAAGTTGGTATTTCCCTTGTATGCGTTTGCGTTCCACATCAGAGCGAATGCGAATGGCTTTCATACCTTCCAGTAATAAGCTACTCCCATACGATTTTCCGCTTCCTGAAACTCCGTGTGTCAGCATCAACAGTGGTTTTGTTCTGAGTACATAGTTTTTTGCCAGCTCTAAATACGATTGAAACTCTGCATAAATTTGAGCCGTTCCCTCATGTGCAGACCGCTGCTGATTAATACGCAGAGCAGCGACTTTCGCACGTACCATTGCGCGATACGATAAATAAAACCGTAACAAAGGAATACCAGCATAGTCGCCGGTGATCTCCAGATATCGATTCAGGAAACGCATCGCGTAATCAGGCCGCCCGCGATCTTCCAGATCCATGACGACAAAAGCGACTTCACTCATCACATCAACCCAACGTAATTCTGCGTTGAATTCGAGGCAATCAAAAATTGTCACTCCCTTTTCACTCAAAATCATATTGCCTAGATGCATATCGCCATGACAATCGCGAATGAAACCTTGAGACTTTCGCTGTGCGAGTAATGTTTTATGCTCTTGGTGCCAATTTTCGTTTTCCCTTTGAATCAACTCGACCGTTTCCATAATCGATTTGTCAGACGCAAATTGTTTCCTCAAATGTTGAAAGTTTTCTTCCACTGGAACCATAATTTTTTTCGGCGTTCCCCTCTCAGAATTCTCGTCTGTCGTTTCTATCGATGCATGAAACTCAGCCACTTCCTGAGCCAGCAAATCAATGTGCTCAGCCGTTAAGTTGCCTTGCGTAATGGCTTGACTGAGAAGTTTTTCCTGAGGAAACTGGACCATTCGAACCGCGTAATCAATAATCTCTTGCTCGCCGTTAAGTTGAGGGGCTGATTCAGTTCCAGAAATTGGAATTACATCCAGATAGAGCTCTGGTGCCAGCCTACGATTAAGACGGAGCTCTTCTTGACAGTATTTTTCGCGGAGCGCCAATGTTGAAAAGTTAACAAACCCCAAATCAACATGTTTTTTCAACTTATACGCATAGGAGCCCGTTAACAAAACCCAGGAAATATGCGTTTCCAATACTTGAAATTCATCGACGGAGTGATCATAGAGTGACTTATTCTGTAGAGATTCGATCAACATTCTGAATCTTCAATGCTCCTACTGTTTTAAA
>JAJDEK010000479.1 GCA_029259875.1 Planctomycetaceae bacterium | reverse complement strand
AATTTCACTTGTTGCCGAACATCCTGATCTAGCAACCCCGACAGGCGTTGATGTTGACGAACAAGGCCGTGTCTGGGTCGTTGCCACGCATACTCATTTTCGACCAGACGATTATGTCGGACCGGAACATGATGAAATCTTGGTCTTCACTGATCACAACGGAGATGGCAGCGACGTACAACGACACGTCTTTTACAATGCCACTGATGCGACAATGGATCTTGAACTTGGCTTGGATGGCTGGGTGTATCTGGCGGAGCGGGATCGCATCCTGCGGATCAAGGATACTGATGGTGACGGGAAAGCCGATGTCGAGGAGAACATCGCCACTCTGAAAACTGAGGCCAATTATCCACACAATGGACTCGAAGGGATGGCGTGGCACCCGGATGGGGATCTGGTATTTGCACTCGGTGAGAATTTTGCGAAACCATGGACACTGCAAGGAACCGATGCCACTACGGTAAACGGGGCTGGCAAGGGTGGAATATTTCGTTGCACTGCCGATGGCAAAAAACTGAGACGAATTGCATCTGGATTCTGGAATCCGTTCGGAGTTTGTGTTCGTGCTGATGGTGAGATCTTCGCCGCAGAGAACGATCCCGGCGAAAGACCTCCCTGCCGATTACTCCACATCGTTGAAGGTGGTGACTATGGCTATGAGCGGTCTTATGGAGCCGAAGCACATCATCCCTTCGTCAGCTGGAACGGAGAATTGCGCGGCACACTGCCTATGATCCATCCCTCGGGGGAAGCTCCCTGTGGTCTGTTACCTTTGGGACGCGGTCTGCTGGTGCCTTCGTGGAGTGATCATCGCATTGACTTTTTTCCGCTCACTCAAAAAGGAGCGACTTACACGAGCAAACCCATCACCTTGGTCAAAGGAGGACGCTACTTCCGCCCCAGTTGCATCGCTGAAGATCCTGGTGCCCAAGGACAAAAACGCATCTGGTATCTCTGTGACTGGGTCGACGGTCGATATCAGGCACACGGTTACGGACGCTTATGGAAACTGGAAATTGACTTACAAAAAGCAGCCTGGGTGGGCAAGTTGGATCTGGAATCACCCACAAAGAAGGCGCAGCTATCGACTGCCCTACGTAGTGGTAAGACTAAACACAATTGCAAAGAATTATTACAGTTCGCTCAAGATGAAGACCCGTTTCTTGCTCAGTCTGCGTTACTTGCGCTGGCACGGGAAGCGTCAAAATGGAGTCCGGCAAAGGTGACCAATTGGCCGGCGACTGATCGGGTTCAGGCTGTATTGGCGCTGAAACTTGCCAACGCTTCCCCACAAAAATGGATCAAAATATTACTGTCAGACAAAAATGCAGATGTGCAATTCGAGACGCTGCGCTGGATTTCCGATGCCCGGTTAAAAACATTTCTACCAGACGTGGAACAGAAACTGACTCAGAGTGACCTCGACTACCGGCGATTCGAAGCCGCCATTGCAACCTGGAATACGCTGAGTGGAAAACCTGAAGCGGGCATCCGTAACCCAACTCTGCTGTTAGCTAAGGTACAGGATGCGAATAGTGCACCGCGAATACGGGCTTATGCACTCCGTCTTCTGCCGACTCAGTCGCGTTCCGCTCCCAAAGCAGGAGTTCAGCCAGTGCACGCCTTTCCCAAAGGGTTGACGCTGGAACTCCTCCAACAACTTCTTGAACTCAGGGACGAAACCCTTTCGCTGGAGGTCGTTCGCACTCTGGCTGGCAATTCGATAGCATCTCAAAAACTTCTGATGAAACTTGCCGCCGATCCAAAGCAAAGTGTGTCACTACGTGCTGAAGCAGTTGCCGGCCTAGCTTCCGTGGCAGAACAAAATACTGCATTCTTATTGCAACTGGCTGGAGATAAGGAACGCACCGTACGGGAAGAAGCTTTACGTTCTCTCAGATCCGTTCAGCAGACGCCTGAGCAAGTGCAAACTCTGAAAAAGCTTGCCAGTCAGTACCCCGAGTCTGCGGATCTGATTCACGCTGCGATCGCTCCCAAAAGCCTTAGCACTGGTCGACCAGTTCTAACTGATACCCACGCCTGGTTACGGGCAATTGAAGCGGTAAAGGATCCAGCAGATCTGGAGAGCGGTCGCCGTATCTTCCATCATGCCCGATTGGCGAACTGTTCTCACTGTCATCGACACGGTGGTCGAGGAAATGTCGTTGGCCCAGACCTAAGCAGTCTGGGGAATCGTAAAGACCGCATGTGGCTGCTGAAATCAATTCTCGAACCAAGTCGAGAGATGGCACCGGAATATCAACCACGTACAATCATCCTTAACGATGGTCGTACCTTTACTGGCATTCGTCTCCGGTCCTATATTAAAGAGACAATACGAGATGCCAATGGCCAGAATCGCACATTTGACCGCAACGACATTGAGATGATGGTAGAATCGCCGACTTCCTTCATGCCATCTGGTCTGGTTCATACGTTAACTGACCGTGAGTTAAAAGATTTGATCGCGTACCTGGAGAGTAACTCTCATCGGAAAGAGTGACTGCGATATTTTAGAGACCTAAGTGATTCAGTAGTAAAAAAAGAGCATGCGTTGATTGTTGGAGACGTTAGTGCATTCAACTATAATCGTCCCTTCAACATCAAGCGGGCATAACTAAGTCATGGTAATGGACTCCAATGACATCTCGACGACAAGACTGGCTGAACATCGGCCTGTGGACGAGCGCGCCAATCTCATCACACATGGGCTCGGCTTTTTCCTGAGTGTAGTGGCATCGGCTGTGCTGATGACGTTGGTGGTGAAAGATCACCAGACGATCAACATCATAACCTGTGGCATCTATTGTTGCTCTCTGACAGGATTATACGCGGCATCGACTTTCTCACACATGTTCTACGATCTCGCCTGGCGTCGCTTTTTTCGTACGTTGGATCAGGTTTGTATTTATTTACTCATCGCGGGATCGTACACACCATTTGCCGTGGTTTTCCTGAGGCATCAATGGTGGCCGCTTCTGTTCG
>JAJDEK010000478.1 GCA_029259875.1 Planctomycetaceae bacterium | reverse complement strand
AGAAATGCTCCACTACCACTTCCTTCTTTATGACGTTGCATCAGAATGTCAAATTCAGCGCGGTCAACAGAAAGATTATTTTTGGCAGCGAGTGCTTCAGTAAGTTCGATCAGAAAACCATCTGTCTGGTGTAGGTCAAATACCTCTTCGCCCGAGATTTTTGAGAGTCCTTTCTTCTCGGCATTTTTGACGAATCCTTCAAAGCGGGTAAGTCCTTTTCCAATAACACCCAGAAACTGTTCTTCTTCCTCCTTGATGGTGCGCTGGGCATTTTCAACTGTTTTTGCGATATCCGGATACGGTGTTTTCATAATCTCTACAACGGCAGGAACAATCTGGTATAGAAATGGTTCATGTTTGCCGAGTAGATAACCTTCTAAGAGCGCGCGCCGTAGTAATTGTCGAACAACATAGCTTTCTTTTTCACTACCCGGGTTGACGCCTTCATGGATACTAAAGGTGACAGCGCGAACGTGGTCTGAAATGCGGCGGATCGGGCGACCTGCTGCTGCATCGAATTGATAATTCGCTCCCACTGCTTCGCCGGCTGCCAAACAGAGTTTTTTGAGTGTATCGATTTCAAAGTTACTGGGGACACCTTGCAGGACAGAGGCAGTACGTTCTAAGCCCATGCCAGTGTCAATATTTTGTTTAGGCAGTGCTTTTAAATTGTCGGGCGGATTACCCACACGATTAAATTGAGTGAAAACGAGATTCCAGATTTCTACGTTATCTTTTCCGCCATTGGGGTGATAGAAAATTTCACTGCAAGGGCCACAAACACCATCAGGTCCTAAAGAAGGAGCACCGGCGGGCCAGAAATTTTCGTGTTCATTTTCACGGCTGATGCGATTCGAGGGCAGCTTAATCTCATCGTGCCAGATATTATACGCTTCATGATCGTCTTTGTAGACCGTTACTGACAGCAGGTTGGAATCCAGTCCTAACCATTTTTTATCAGTCAGATACTCCCAGGCCCAGTGAATCGCTTCGCGTTTAAAGTAATCTCCAAATGAGAAGTTTCCAAGCATTTCAAAAAAAGTGTGATGGTAGGGAGTCACCCCCACATTTTGGATGTCGCCGGTGCGCAGGCACATCTGGCAAGTCGTTGCACGCGTAAATTCGAGTTTACCCACGCCCAGAAACTGATTTTTAAATTGATTCATTCCTGCGGGAGTGAATAACACGGTACGGTCATCACGTGGGACCAATACATCTGAAGGTCGCCTGACACATCCTTTTTCTTCAAAGAAGGAAAGATAACTTTCGCGAAGTTCGTCTGTTTTCATTGCTTTTGAGATTACTTATTTGGGAGTAAGGATAACTTTTCGGCCATCCAAAAGTAGTAATGTTACTGGTGAGTTGTTTGTTTTTTGTGCTGCTTGGTAAAACGAATCAGGTGTCTTGATCGCTTGATTATTAATATGACTGATAAAAGTTCCTTCTTTAAGACCAGCCTGTTCAGCGGGACTTTCTGGAGTGACATAAGTCACGACGACTGCAGGCGGGTAACTGAACGGACTGAATGTTAATTTACTGCGCGCTGTGGGGTAATCAACTCTTAGTCCGCGCCAGAGAGGGTGCCGGTATTGAGTTTGAACAATCCCTTCATCGTCTACCACTGGCCATTTTCCTAGTTTCACTGTCAGAGTCAACTCACGTGGTTTTCTTCCTCTTAATATTTGAAGCTTTACTTCATTTCCTGCACCTGCTTTGCCTACTTCCCGCATTAACTCCATATGATTTGTCAATTTTTTACCATTAATTGAAAGAATCAAGTCATGTGGTTGCATGCCAGCCAACTGTGCTGGGGAATGTTGTTTCACATTGTTGGCTTTCACATAGTAAGGGTCTTGGAGAGCCACATTTCCCATAAAATTGCGTCTTAACTGGCTTCGCTCAATCGTATTTGGCTCGATGCCCAGAAAACCATATTCTGCTTCCAGTCCAGCTGAGAGGCTGTTAATGATACGCATTGTCGCTTTGTCGATGGGAATTGCATATCCTGTCGACTTTTCGTATCCGTCTAATGCTGCCAGTGACGTTGTGATCCCAATTAGATTTCCATCAAGATCCAGCAATGCTCCACCACTTGTTCCCAGATCAAGGCGCGTATCAACCTGCAATAAAGTTCCAAAATGGTGTAGTGTTTCTTCTTTGGCAATTTCTAGATCAAAAAAATGTTTCTTAACTGGAATAGGAAATCGGTGAAAGTTACTCACGATCCCCCAACTGGCACTCGGTGAACCATCGCGGGCAATGGCGTAAGGATTCCCCAATGCAATCACAAATTGTCCCTTTCGGATTGATTCTGTATTTCCATATTTAATTGGGAGCAGTGATAGGGCATACTCACGAGGTAGTTTACGCGCCGGGCTGAGGACGGCTAAATCACTACGCGGATCAGCGGCGATAATTTCCGCATAAAAGCCTTGTCGATTGACTGTGTGAACATAAATACGATTTTCAGGAGTTGCTTTTTTCCCCGCAACTGGTCCCCCCTGTGTGAGATGATAATTCGTCAGTATCAGAATTCGCTTCTGATTTGTTGGATCAGGAATGAGTACGCCTGAACCAAATTCGTTGGGGATAAAACTCAGATTCTGCGGGTTTTGCGATTCATTAAACTGTTGGTTCGGATCCAGCCCAAAGGGAGCGGGAACTCGAGATTGGATTTGTTGTTTTTGAGTTTTGATTTTTGAAATCGCCACGACGGACTTTTCAGACTTTTCAATCGCGGTGATGAGTTGCTTTTCGACGGCAAAAGCAATGGTCCGTGCATCCAAGCCCTGTGCGTAAATCAAATTACTTTTTTGGAGTGAAAATAAAAGTAGTCCGACCACCAAAGTTGTGATAAACCATGTTTGGCTTTGAGCAAATTTTGTTGATTGATCATCAAGCATGTCTTGCCTTAGGTAATATCAAAAAGACTTATATACGTGATATAGAAACATTTCCCACTCGGTCTGATTATAATAAATACCAATTTTACAGTGTTTCTGGGGAGAACCCAATGCAAAACGACCTTGAATACCACTGTCGGTATCAAGGTCGTTGAGGGAATTTTTATGAATCACTGATTTTACGTAAAGATTGCCAAATCAG
>JAJDEK010000477.1 GCA_029259875.1 Planctomycetaceae bacterium | reverse complement strand
ATTCTTTAAACGCTTCTGTCGCCGCTGGGATTATGATTGCTCGATTTTCTCCTTATGGTCCCGGTTTGAAATAAGTTTTCGTGTTTGGTTTGTGCGAAAAACATACGAGAACGGGCACAATCATCAAAATGTCGATGACCGATATAACGCTCGTTTCACGTATCGATTAAATCGAATTTTCGCGTTATTTCTCTGCACTCCCCTATATTTTGAATGTGTATTCTGCGTTCTGGCTGCACATTATTTTGGTTGTACGGGAAATTCTTGCTTATAATACGGAATAAGGTCATCAGCTCTGAATGTTCGATAATTTCTAAGAGGAATACTCGGAATTCATCACTTATTCCTTACGAAACGAATGCTACATTGAAGGTACAAATACAGGTGACTCCAATTGACAAGCAGAGGCGTCTGTCGATTGAACTTGAGAGTCTAATGCAATCATACCAATGCAGGGATTTAAAAACGTGACAAATTATTTAGTAACCGGTGGCGCAGGATTTATTGGTTCTCATATAGCGACCCGTCTGGTCAAGGACGGACATAGCGTGCGTGTTTTCGATAACCTGAGCACTGGTGCTTTAAAGAATCTGGAGCATCTCCAGGATCAGGTGGAATTCATTCAAGGCGACTTACGGGATATCAAAGCAGTCGAGCAGGCTACCAAAGGAATCAATATTGTATTTCACCAGGCGGCGTTGGCTTCAGTGCCGCGGAGTGTTGAACATCCTCTTGATACACATGAAGCCTGTGTTACGGGAACAATTCATGTGTTAGATGCAGCTCGCCGTTTGGGTGTGCAGCGTGTGATTTATGCTGGTTCCAGTAGTGCCTATGGAAATCAGAAAGATATGCCCAAACATGAAGGCCAAGCTCCGGAAGTTCTCTCTCCTTATGCCGCAGCGAAGCTGGCTGGAGAATTGTATTGCCAGGCTTTTGCGAATTCCTATGATCTGGAAACAGTTCGCGTTCGGTACTTCAATGTCTTTGGCCCGCGTCAGGATCCTAACAGTCCTTATTCTGCCGTGATCCCCTTATTTGCTTCTGCATTGTTGGAAGGTCGCCAACCGGTAATTTTCGGAGATGGAACTCAATCCCGCGATTTCACTTATATCGACAATGTGGTTCAGGCTAATATTCTGGCATCGCAGGCGGATGCTGATAAAGTTTCAGGAAATGTTTACAACGTTGCCTGTGGGAGTTCTTTGAATTTAATTGATCTGTTGAAGTCCATTTGCGATCTGTTGGAGAAACCTTACGATCCTGATTTTCAACCCAGGCGAACAGGGGATGTTCTGCACTCTTGGGCTGATATCTCGGCTGCACAACGGGATTTGGGTTATGAACCTGTCGTTGATATCAAGGAAGGTTTACGCAGAACAATCACTTGGTATGAACAATACGTTAAAGCAGAATCAAAGACCTGTCTGGGTGGTTGCTAAATAATCAACAACCAAAAGAAGTACTCTTACAGACGGTAGCAACTAATTTTGCTCAACAGACTCAGCAGCTTTTAGATCAGGACCCAATGTTGTGGATACAGAATTTCAACCGCTAGATAATCATTCCGATTTCGAAATCGATGATATGGATGGTAATACACAAAGTAATACCTCAGGACCAGGCGTCGATATTGTGCGGTTGCTGTTTCGAAATAAATTTCTGCTGATCGCGGGGTTGGCCACGGGGCTCATTTTGGGGCAGGTTGCCTACATGAAGTTAGGCCCCATTTATTCTGCCAGCACGAAAGTCCAGGTTTCACAAAAGAATCACGTACCCATTAAAGAGGGAGAGAATCAAACTTTCGGTGAACTGACGGCACATATTGATGTCATCAAAAGTCCGCGGATTGTAGGTGAAGCTGTTAAAGAGGCAAAGTTATATAACTTACCTTCATTAGCTGGCTCTAGTGATCCGACTGAAGAGATTCTTGGTTCATTGAAAGTAAAACGAATTTCTGGGAATGACCGTGCGTTCCTGAATATCCTGGATATTACATATGAAAATCCGCGATCCGAAGACGCTAAAATAGTGACTCAGGCAATTGTTGATGCCTATCAACGATACTTGCATGAAGTGCGGCAGGAAAATACCGATGAAATTCGAGAGCAATTGGATCAGGCAAATAAGCAGATACTTGCCGAGCTGGAGCGAAAGAAAAAAGAGTATCGAGAATTCCGGAAAGATGCTCCTCTCTATTGGGAAAACACGCCTGGTTCCGAAGCGGCAGTGGCAGGTAGCACGAACGTGCATCAGGAACGTGTCAAAGCCATTGATAATGAACGTCGAATCAACTTGTTGAAACTGACAGAACTGAAGTCCAAGATCAGTTCCCTCAAAGCAGCCATTGCCAGTGGAGAATCCAAAGAGACTTTGGAACTGCTTGCTCAGCAATTTCTGATGGGGCAGACCCGTGGAGGGCAACCCGGTAGTACCAATTCTGCGGGAACAAGTATTGCTGCACCAGGTGTCACAAATACTGACCGCGCACGTGCCGCACTCGAAACACATTTGATGCCGTTACTGATTCAAAAGAATCGTCTGGAAAGAGATTTTCAAGAGAATCATCCAGATCTAGATGCCGTGAATCGCAGCATCAAAACCATTATCAACCTCTATCGACGGCAGGGAATTGATATCTCGGCTGATAACCTGAACGCCGGGGAATTCAAACTGTCAAATGTCAAAGAGGTCGACTTTGTCAATATTTATCTTAAATCGATGGAGCAGCAGTTAAAAGAGCTTAATAATCGAGAACTAGAATTGACGAAACTGTTCGATCAGGAAACAGGACTTGCTAAGAAAATCGGAAACTTTCAGGTAGTCGATCAATCATATAATGAAGAAATCGCACAATTGAAGTTACAACGCGACAATATTTTTAATCAACTTTTAATAGAAAAAGTTTCCCAAGGAAACAGTGGGTATACCTTAACACAACTTTCTCCTGTTAAAGATGCATTGGTGATAAAACGCCAATTAAAATTTCTGTTCGCAGGGGGAGCCGTTGGCCTGGGGCTGGTTCTGGCTATCTCTTACTTTAGAGAAATGCAGGACACGACTTTGAAGTCTGTCGACGAAATCAGAAATCTGTTACACATACCAATTTTGGGTGAGGTGCCAACGTTTGATGAGAGTGTCAGCATCGATGATAGTGAATGTGAGTTTGATCACGCATTATGGTATTACTATCGTCCGTCTTCGAAGGAAGCCGAAGCATTTCGGTCATTCCGAACTTCTTTGCTGCTGAAAACAGATCAGAGTGGTGCTAAAGTATTACAGATGACAAGTGCAGAACCTGGCGATGGTAAAACCACTTCTATTTCGAATCTGGCATTGGCGATTGCTCAGACGGGTCGCAAGGTATTAATCATCGATGCTGATCTACGGCGTCCGACGATCCATAATTTGTTTGGTATTGTGAATGGGATTGGTTTAGGAGACGTTTTATCTGAAGAGATTGACGCGCAGACGGCAATTCGTGAAACCAGGATTAAAGATCTGTCGCTGATGACAGCGGGGACGCTGCCAGAAAGTCCATCCGAAATGTTGATGTCCAGACGGTTCACAGATTTGATTAAGCAGGTACGCAATGAATATGATTACGTTCTAGTTGATACCCCACCTTTGGCTGTAGTCAGTGATCCTTCGATCGTTGCTTCATCTGCAGATAGTGTGTTACTTGTTGTTCGTGTCGATAAGAATCGACGTGGTGTGATTCGAAAAGTTCAGCAGATCATACAGACTAATGGAATCAAAGTGACCGGCATCCTGGCCAATGGCATCTATAACGGAAAAAAGGGTAAGTATCGATATCGAGGTGGAGAAGGGTATCATGATTACTATCTCGCTCCTCAGAAAAACAACCCACCAGAACTCGCTGTTCCCGTTCATACAGACGTTCCTGGGTAAGTAGATTATCTATTATTCAAGCTCAATATCCAGTTCTTCAATTTTACGGTAGAGACTGGAAAGCCCGAGTTTTAAGCGTTTGGCTGCTTCCCGCTTGTCGGTACTGTCTTTCAGCACCCGAGTAATATGCATGCGTTCGTAATGCCTGAGCGCCAGACGTAAGTCATCAACATCGGGTAAAGGAGGCTCATCCTGATGTAATTCTGGTGGCAGATCATTCAAGCAGATCATCGTTTCATCGCACATCATGACGGCGCGTTCGATGGCGTTGTCTAGTTGACGAACATTTCCTTTCCACTCTGCTGACATCAGAGTGCGAATGGTTTCGCTGGAGGCACCGGTGACCCGTTTCCCCATTTTGCTTGAGTGTTTGGTGAGAAAGTATTCCACTAATTCTGGAATGTCATCGACACGTTCTCTTAAAGCAGGAACGTGAATTTTCATGCCGTCCAGACGGTAGAACAGATCTTCTTCAAATTCTCCCTGTTTGACCATTTCTGATAGATCTTGTGTTGTAGAAGCGATTAAGCGGACATCGACTTTGACCGGTTCCGCACTTGCTAATGGTAGAATCTCGCCATATTCGATTGCTCGTAGAAGTTTCCCCTGTGTTCCCAAGGGAAGTTGAGAGATTTCATCGAGATAAACAGTTCCGCCATCGGCATTTTTAAAAACGCCGGTTTGTTCTGCTTGAGGATATTGAGGTGAACTGGCGGCGGATCCAAAAAGTTGCGATTCCAAAAGTTCGATCGGACGCATTCCACAGTTTACCGCCAGGAAACGTTGTTCCCGTTTAGGACCATTCGCGTGTATAGAACGAGCGAATAATTCCTTACCCGTCCCGGATTCCCCAAACAGAAGTACGTTGGAATTAGTGGCTGCAATTTTACGAATGGTATCTTGTAGGTTTTGCAGTGTTTTGCTGCTGCCTACAATTTCTTCAATTCCGGGTCTACGAGCCAGTTCCCGTCTTAGAATCTGGTTTTCATAAAAGATTTTTTGGTATTCAAAGAGGCGATTCAGTTTGTGAGATAGGTCATCAAAGATGACCGGTTTGACTAAATAGTCGAAGGCTCCGGCTTTAAAGGCCGAGATGGTATTTTCGACTGTCGCATATGCGGTAATGATCAGGACGAAAATACTGGGTTTGATATTCTGTAATCGTCTGAGCAATTCAATACCGTCCCCATCAGGCAATTGCACATCGCAGATTGCGACGTTGAAATCCTGGTTCCTGGCCAGTTCCAAAGCTTTTGCTACAGTGGAAGCTTGCATGGTTTCGTACCCTTCGCTGGTAAGGTACTCTGCCAAAGAACTTCGGATTACTTCTTCATCTTCGACAATCAGCACGGATCGATTGAGTTGCACGTTAGATTAAATCCTGTTTATTTTATGTCGTTACAAATTTGATTTCATTCGCCGGACCAGGAAGAATATCTTCTAAGCCATTCAGCTCTTCACAATTGAGTGAGACGATAAATTTCGCACCATTTTTTACTGTATCATCGATTTCAATTAAACCGGAGTTTGAATGTTCAAGAATATTTTTACAAACAAATAAACCCAGACCGGTGCCTTTGGCCTTGGTGGTAAAGTAAGGCTGGAAGAGTTTCTCTTTATCTTCATTTCGGATTCCATGACCATTGTCGTGGACTGAGATTAGAATTTGGCCAGATTTGGCTTCGGTTGTGATTTCAATCGATTCTCCCTCTTCGGTGGCATCCATCGCATTCAGTATCAAGTTGAGAAATACCTGGACAAGCTGGTCTCGAACCACTTGAACAATCGGTAAGTCCTCTGCAAAACGGGTGATGATCTTTTTCCCCTTTTTGCGTTTATAGTATTTTGAGATATTCAACGACTCTGTAATGAGTTCGTTAATCTTGCAACGATTTCGTTCGCTGGTTGCCGGACGGCTGAAGTCAATCAGTTCTCTCAGAATACGTTGAATTCTTTGTAATTGACCATCCACTTCTTCAAGTCGCTTGTTGGTGTATTCATCGTTATTCTGTCGATTCCACAGTTGGACCAACGAACTGATACCCGCCAGGGGGTTTCCGACTTCATGCGCATTTCCCGCTGCTAGCAGACCAAAGGCTGCGTGCTTTTCCTGCTGAACCAGGAGCGCCTGTGATTCTTGCAAATCACTGGTGCGGCGGGCAATGCGTTCTTCCAGGA
>JAJDEK010000476.1 GCA_029259875.1 Planctomycetaceae bacterium | reverse complement strand
CCGGCTATGCGGAATGTATATCGCTTGACCCGTCGTGCTGCCAGTACGTCATCCACTGTATTACTAACGGGTGAAACCGGTACCGGAAAAGAACTCATTGCCAGAGCAGTTCATGAGTTAAGCCCCCGCGCCACGGGTCCTTTCATACGGGTGAACTGCGGCGCATTGAGTGAAAATCTACTAGAAAGTGAGCTATTCGGGCATATTAAAGGTGCCTTCACCAGCGCGGTAGAAAATCGGACAGGTCGTTTCGAGGCAGCACACGGTGGAACGATCTTTCTGGATGAAATCAATTCCGTCAGCTTCACACTACAGGTAAAATTATTGCGAGTGCTGCAGGAGCACGAATTTGAACGCGTGGGAGATACGCGTTCGATTCAAGTAGACTGTCGAATTGTGGCAGCAACGAATCGAAATCTGCTGGATGAAATTGAAGCAGAGCGGTTTCGTGAAGATTTATACTATCGTCTCAATGTCATTCCGATCGATTTACCACCTTTGCGTGATCGTGCTGATGATATTCCGGAATTAATACACTTTTTTGCAAAACAGCTTTCTGCAGCAGAAAAGATCGCTTTGCCTCATTTTTCAGATGAGGTATTGTCGACTTTTAAGAATTATGCCTGGCCAGGTAATGTCAGAGAACTGCAAAATTATGTAGAACGTCTCATTGTGCTCTCGGGTGAAGAGGGACCCTCTCTCGATTTATTACCCGGGCATGTTACAGGGAAAGCGGTTCCTCGTTCACTGTCTTCCAAAACTCAAGACCCCGTATCTTTGTGCCGCGAATTAGTGACCTTAGAATTACAGAGTGT
Source organism: Planctomycetaceae bacterium (assembly GCA_029259875.1). Classification (GTDB taxonomy): domain Bacteria; phylum Planctomycetota; class Planctomycetia; order Planctomycetales; family Planctomycetaceae; genus Gimesia. The sequence goes on along the minus strand of JAJDEK010000476.1, from coordinate 7,870 downwards.
TGGTGAAACCTCGACCAATGTGCATACTCAAGTGGTGTCACAGGTGGAAAAAGAATTGATTTTGCAAGTTTTACGATCTTGTCAAGGTGTTCAGACCAAAACGGCCACCCGTTTAGGAATTAACCGTAATACACTGCATAAAAAAATATCAGAGTACGAGTTAGAATCCGAGGCAAGATGACTTGCCCTTAACTTGCTGAACAGGCCTATAATAGGTAGTCGTTCTGGTATCCATCAGTAACGAAAAGTCTATATCCACTTTTGTTTCGGTCGTCTTAAACAAAGTATCAAAGATAAAGTACCAAGCATGTTGTCAAACGTGACAGTTTTCTGTTTTATGGCCAGTTATCTGGTAGCCTTCGGTTTGGAGGTGGCTAGATTTCTGCGAAAAAAGAACAGCTATATTCGGCCTTTGATCTTTCTGTCTTCCCTTGCGGGTTTGGTAGCACAGACTGCATACATTTTTAATCGCTCCCGACAGACGCAGCTCCCACCATTGTTAAGCTCATCACATGACTGGTTAATTGTATTTTCGTGGTTATTAGTGGCGATCTTTTTGTTCATTAATGTAATTGATGAAGAGCTTTCGATTGGCCTGTTTCTGTTTCCATTGGTGTTGGCTTTGGTGATTGCATCGTATTTTGTGGATGACGCCACAAATATGCTTGTGGTGCCAGCCACTCGTTCTTGGGCTATGTTGCATGCCTCATTACTGGTTTTGGGGGGAGTGGGAATAGCACTTTGTTTTGTCGTCAGCGCGATGTATCTGATTCAACATCGGCGATTGAAGCAGAAACAGAATTTTTCGGAAGGTTTCAATCTTCCCAGTCTGGCAAAATTAGCACGTTTGAATCGCTGGGCCTTAATGATTTCCGCCCCACTTCTCACTGTTGGCATGGGTATTGGGATTGGATTGGGGGTTTACGTTCAAAAAGGCCCACATTCGATTTCGTTTTTCGATCCAGTCATTGTTATTTATGAAATTGTTTGGTGCATCATGATGATCAGTGTGATTTTCATCCTGAGAACAAAACGACCAAATCAAAAACATATTGCACAATTAACCATCTGGACCGGAGGATTGCTGCTCTTAACTGTGATCGGTATTCAAATACTGACAAATGCTCGAATACTGAATTTTGATTCCTGGCACTCTCAATATTCATCTCCGTTGTTGGAATCACAGAGATCAACTGCAGGAAGGATCGTTTCGTGAACCTGCAGGTCGTCTATTGTAACCATCAAACGGCAAGATTGGATATTCGCGAGAAACTGGCTTTTTCTTCGAACGAACAGTTAGAGAATGCCTATTCCGAGCTGAAGAAATCTTATCCCGATACTGAGATGGTTGTAATTTCGACTTGTAACCGGGTCGAACTTTATACTGTCAGTCAAGAGTTGGAGACGGGGCCCTCTCATCAGGATTTAGCAAAGTTTTTTTCTGAATTTCATCAAGTGCCCGTCAATGATTTTTTTGATGACTTTCTGGCGAGAACAGGCCCCGATGCCGTGAGACATCTATTTCAGGTCGCTTCCAGCCTCGACAGTATGGTGTTGGGAGAGCCACAGATCGTCAATCAGGTCAAAGAAGCGTATCAACGCGCCACCCAGAATGCCTTGTGTGGTCCATTAACACATGCACTATTCCAACAGGCAATTCGTGTCTCTGCTCGTGTACGGACCGAAACTCAACTTGCTGAAGGGCGAGTTTCGATTGCCAGTGTAGCAGTCGGAACATTTGGGAAGGGAATTTTCGAACGCTTCGATGACAAAACTGTTTTGATTATCGGTGCTGGCGAAATGGCTGAAGAAACTCTGACGTATTTAAAAGACGAAGGTGTGGAACGTATCATTGTCGTCAATCGTAGCCTTGAAAATGCTCAGAAATTAGCGATGAGAGTCGGCGGAGAGGCTATGCCTTATCAAGATCTGGAAGACTGTATTGCCGAAGCGGATGTAATTGTAAGTACCACTGGTGCCACTCAGCCAGTGGTTGATGTTCCTTGCTTTGAACGAGCTTTGGAGAAAGCAGGAAATAAAACATTTTTCATCCTCGATCTGGGGGCTCCTCGCGATTTCGAACCTGCTGTGGGCGAAATCAACGATGATATCTTTCTGTATGATATCGATGATTTGGAAGCGACATGCGAAAATAATCGCCGTGCACGACAACAAGAAGTGGAAAAAGCGCTCGAGATCATTGATGAAGAAACTGAACGCTTCATGCACGGAGTTTACCATCGGGCCACAGGTCCGATTATTAAGCAGCTCAGAGAACAATGGCATGAAGTGCGTGAACAGGAAGTCTCTAAGTTGTTCGGTAAACTTTCACACCTGGATGATAAAGACCAGGAATTAATCGAACGCTCCATCGAGCAAATTGTGAATAAACTGCTCCATCCTCCACTGGAAGTGCTGAGACATGAAGCCAAGGAAGGGACCCCTCATGGTTTACTCAACGCACTCAAGCAGTTATTTCATATTCGAGACTAAGCAAACCCATTTTATGATTTGGTTTGGTTCTGACGTTTCACGGGGAGATTAATCAGCACTGCGGCGCTCAGGCTCAGCAATATGTTGACACTGTTAATGTACTTGGAAGCTTGGTGATAAACTCGAAAGTTAGCAGGGCGTGGATTCCCGGGGGGAGTGATCATTGATTCCAACGGAGAGTAGATCCAGAAATAATCAACCAGACTCATTCCTAACACGATCACCACCAGACAGAAAATAAGATTCGCTCTGTGGCGAGGTATCAATTCCTTATTTCTTATTCCCAAACAACCTAGAAATGTTCCCCCTAATAATACCCATGCCATCGTATAATAGACGGGGAAATGCAGAGAAATCAGTTGATCTCTGATTAGGGAATCAAACGGTTGAAAGGTGACGTCTTGCACCCCTGTAATGACAAAGATGACTGCTGCCCCAACCCAGGCTGAGAGGCAGAAACGTATTAAAACCAAGCTGGTAGACTGCATAGTTCACTTTATAAGATAAATAATAATTCTGATGGGATTTAATTCATAATCTACAAACACATTTGTTTTAGCTCAGCGTAAACAATTCTGTAGAGGACATAAAACCAATTTGAGCTGCTGAGGCTAGGATTTCCCAAAATAGATGGTGTATACATGGAATTTTCAAAACAGTTTGCCAACTGTGATCGCTCTGGCTCCCTCTAAACGTTAAGATTGTTTATAAATTCGATAATTTCCGATAAAACATGCTTTGGGGAAGATGGAGAATCCTTTGCATGTCAGGTACGATGAATCTATTACTGTTTATATGATTTCGTAATTCAAATAAGTATTTAGTTTATATTGATACGGTGATTCAACATGAAACGAGCTAAGGTTCTTACGTTAACACAACGTTTGTTAAGCCAGGATCAGGTGATTTCGAGAATAAAAACTTACGGGATGCGAGTGGGATATTTGATATTGGCGATCAGTGTCGGAAGCCAGTTCATGCCTGCTGCAGATCCGTCAAGTCAGGTACCGAAATCACCATTATCTCCCGAAGAGTCACTCAAACAGACTGTGGTTCACCCCGACTTCGATATGCAGGTTGTGGCGGCTGAGCCTCAAGTGATCAATCCTGTGGCGGTCGCATTTGATGAAGGTGGTTTATTGTGGGTTGTCGAAATGACAGATTATCCCCACGGGCCTCAACCAGGGGAAGATCCTAAAAGCCGGATCAAATTATTACGCGACAAGAATGAGGATGGTTATTACGAGACTGCAACGGTCTTTGCAGACAAGCTGTTATTTGCCACTGGAATCCAACCTTGGAAAGGGGGATTGATTGTCACCCTGGCTGGTAAAGTGCAATTTATGAAAGACACCAACGGTGATGACAAAGCCGATGTGGTGGAAACCTGGTTTACCGGATTCAAAGAACAAAACTCTCAACTTCGTGCAAACCATCCAACATTGGGTTTGGATAATCACATTTATATTGCCAATGGGCTACGCGGCGGTTCCGTGATTGCGACGCATCCACAATGGAAAAAAGAGGCGAAACAAGTTCCGATTAACGGACTTGATTTTCGCTTTCAACCACTGACCGGGCACTATGAATCGATCTCTGGTATTGGTCAGTTTGGTTTGACGTTTGATGATTATGGAAACCGATTCGTCTGTTCTAATCGGAATCCGAATAAGCATATTGTGCTTGAAAACCGTTATCTTAAACGAAATCCTTATCTGGCGGTGAAGTCCGTTTTTCATGATGTCTCTCCGAGTGCAGAAACGTCAAGAGTTTACGCTATCAGTCGCACCTGGACGACATCGACACTGCATGCAGGTCAATTCACCGCTGCCTGTGGTGTGACGATTTATCGGGGTGGTTTGTTTCCCAAGGGATTTTATGGCAATAGTTTCACTTGTGAGCCGACCGCAAATTTAGTTCACCGCGATGTGATGACACCCAAGGGAGCGACCTATGATTCAAAATATGGTCGCGATCAAGTTGAGTTCATAGCCAGTCGTGATGAGTGGTTTCGTCCAGTGAATATGGCCAACGGTCCTGACGGGGCCTTGTATCTCTGTGATATGTATCGTGCGGTGATCGAGCATCCCCAGTTCATGCCCGTGGAATTAAAAGAACGATCCGACTTGAATGATGGTATTGATCGTGGCCGAATTTACCGGATTGTTCCTAAAGGGGCCAAAATTAACAAAAATATCTATACCTCTTTGAAAAATGCGACTCCCGATCAACTGGTCGCAGCACTGTCTTCAAAAAATGCTTGGCAGCGGGAAACGGCCTCACGCTTAATCTTTGAACATCAAGACGCTTCGATGCAGCCCTTGTTGGAAGAGATCGTTTCTAATGGAAAAACCGAACATGCTCGCATTCATGCATTGTGGGCTTTGGAAGGCTTGGGAAAACTAAATGATTCTGTTTTGAAAACAGGGTTAAACGATTCGTCACAGCGAGTCAAAGAACAAGCCGTTCGTTTGAGTGAGCCACGATTGTCTCAAGATCAGAAGCTGAAAGAACAGGTACTCTCACTTGTTGATTCCGCCGATGCCCGATTGCGATTTCAGTTGGCAATCAGCCTGGGAGAAGCCAAGGATCACCAATCGATGGTCGATCAGTTGGCGACATTGATGCTCAAGGGAGCCAATGATTCCTGGACGCGTTCTGCTGTGCTCTCTTCTGTCTCTGATTCTTCGGTGGCTGTACTTAAGTCCTTCCTCGGACAGTTGAATTCATCAACCTCGAAACAACCCGGTATTACTGATGCTATTAGAGAAATGACCGCTGCGATTGGACCTCGGTTGAAAGCGGAAGAAATTCAAGAAACGCTCTCACTGATTGCAGGTCTGAATTCCGATCAACAATTAGAACTTCAAATCGCTGGCATTGAAGGAATAGGGACTAGCCTCAGACGCCGCGGAAAATCAATCATGCAGTATGAAAAGCAGTTATCCGCCGCTGATCAGAAAAAATTGAAGGATTTCTATCAGAAGATTGTTGATATTGCCGCTGATACCAAATCTCCGCTGACTCAAAAACTGAATGCGATTGCCGTATTACAGTTCGTGGGTTTTCAAATGAATGGCAAAACACTGCTTTCGTTGATTCAAGATCATCCATCACAGACTGTGAAGATTGCAGCAATTGGGGCAATCAGTCCGTATGCTGACGATCAGATCGGCGTAGTTTTGATGGAGGGATATGCGAAACAGACACCAGGCATGAGACGAGCCATTCTAGATGCGATGTTGGCCAATCAGAATCGAACTAATTTACTGCTGGATGAGATCGAAAAGGATCAGATTAAGATTTCAGAGTTGGGCCCCTCGCGTTCGACTCGCTTGCAGCGACATCGTGATCCTCAAATCAAAAAACGAGCGGCGGCGTTATTTGCTGCTGCCATTCCTGCAGATCGTCAAAAAGTGCTCGCCGCATATCAGGCATCTCTGAAGTTGAAGGCGGACCCGATTCATGGGAAGCAGGTGTTCGTCAAGAATTGTGTGACCTGCCACAAAATTGGAGAGATCGGTGTGAACGTTGCACCTGATATTGGTGATTCGCGATCCAAAACACCTGAGTATCTACTCACAAATATTCTGGATCCCAATCGTGCCATCGATGCGAATTTCTTCAGCTATACGATTATCACCATTGATGGACTTGTTCATACAGGGATCATTTCTTCTGATAGCGGCGCCTCGATTACATTGAGGCAACCTGAAGGAAAAACGATTACAGTACTTAAAGATGAAATTGAAGAAATGAAATCCAGCGGACTTTCTTTAATGCCTGTCGGATTGGAGAAGACCATCAATCCACAGCAGATGGCAGATTTGATTTCGTTTATTAAGAACTGGCGCTATTTGGATGGTCAGGTTCCCAAAGAAATCGCCAAACCCCAATAAGTTTCAAGACGAACTATAAAATCAACATGGCATCGCCATAGCTAAAGAAACGGTATTTTTCTTCTACCGCTTTTTTGTAGGCCTCACGAATTAATTCCGTGCCGGTAAAGGCGCTCACCAGAACCAGCAAGGTTGATTTTGGCAAATGAAAATTTGTTAGCAGACAATCGACGGCTTGAAACTCATAAGGAGGATAGATGAAGATGTCGGTTTCTCCTCGCCAGGCGTTAAGAGAGCCCTGTTGTGCTACCGATTCCAGTGTGCGGACACTGGTTGTTCCCACTGAAACGATTCGACCTCCCTTTTGTCGGGTTTCGTTTAACAGCGCGGCAGACTCTTCCGGCAACTCGCACCATTCAGAATGCATCTTGTGTTCATTTAGTATTTGTACAGAGATGGGTTTAAATGTTCCAATGCCGACATGCAATGTGACTTTCGCAATCTGAATTCCTTTTTGCGTACATTCTTCCAACAGTGCAGGAGTAAAGTGCAGACCGGCTGTTGGCGCTGCCACGGCACCGGGTTGGTTGGCATAAACGGTTTGATAGCGTTCCCAGTCGACATCAGTTGCCAGTTCACGCCGCATATAAGGAGGCAGCGGCATCGTTCCAAAGTGTTCCAATAAGGTGTGATGATCTTCATCTGATTGAACCGTGGCAGTCCAGTAACCTTCTGCATCCTTGATCTGCATTTGCAATGCGATTTGTTTTTGTTCTTGCCTCGGATGTGCAGGCATTAAATCGATCATCTCTCCAGGAATCAGCTTGCCTCTTGTTTTACTCATCAATTTCCACTGACCTGATTCATTCGATCCCAGATAGAGACCTTCCCATTTACCTCCCGTTGATTTTCTGATGCCAAATATTCGAGCTGAGAGCACACGCGTATCATTTAAGACCAGACAGTCACCAGAATTTAAATACTGGGGTAGTTCAGAAATAGAGCTATGGCTAATTGTATTTGTTTGACGATCTACCACTAATAGCCGCGATTGATCTCGCTGCTGTGAGGGCTCGGTGGCAATTAATTCTGGGGGAAGTTCGTAGTCAAAAGTGTTTAATTCGGTCATGAAGTAAGTTTCTGAAGCGTTCGACTTAAAGAGAGTTTGGTTGAGTCTGCTTAAATTTCTCGGGAAACGGTTGGAAATGGCGGATTTTAACGAAGATTTTTATTTTCTCTTAGCATATTGAGTACAATTTCGGAATCTAAGCTTGTCGCCAATTTCAGCCTTCGAACAATAGAATTCAGGTTATGACTGACTGAACCAGTCGTATGCTGATTTTTTGTTTCCTAAAAAGGAAAAATGGTTGTCTGACGATGTCTCTCCCACTCCGATTGCTTTTTGTATTACCGGGTTGCAGCCTGGCGGGGCGGAGCGTGCGCTCGTTCAGATTGTGAAGCGGTTGAATCGTGAAAAATGGGCTCCCGTTGTTTATTCTCTGACAGGCACAGGACCACTGGTAGATGAACTTCAGTTA
>JAJDEK010000475.1 GCA_029259875.1 Planctomycetaceae bacterium | reverse complement strand
AATTGGGTGAGAAAAAATTGAGAGGAATGATTTCGATGCGAAATCGCTTTGCAAATAAGAAGGGACGCGGAGTCTAACGGACATCAGAATTTATGTCAATTTCGAATTGCTCCCCTGGTTTCTTTCTAAGATCCAAGGGGTTCATTTGTGGATTTTCCGCTACTCAAGAATCAGGCAGGACTTCCGAACATTGGCTCATATTGCCATGTCTGCCCAGTCCGGCTATGATCTCCGTGCTTTGGACTACAATACCCAATCACATATTCACATGAATAGTTTTATTCTTGTAGCTGGATCAAAATCTAACAAACCCGATGCTCAAAACTCATGGCTCCACACCAGTTATCTGACAATTTACCTGAATTACGCATTGGTTCCGGCCAGGACTGCCATCGGCTCGAATCCGGCTATCAGCTAATTCTAGGAGGAGTCCCTATTGAGTTTGAAATGGGACTTGTCGGGCATAGTGATGCGGACGTCTTGCTACACGCGATTACGGATGCGTTGTTGGGAGCAGCCGGTCTCGGTGATATCGGAGAGATGTTTCCTAATACGGAAGAACGTTGGAAAGATGCTGATTCACGAAATTTACTTGTCTCTGCATATGAAGAGATTCAGAAGGCTGGTTGGCAAATTGTAAACCTGGATTGCACAATTTCGGCTGAACGACCTAAACTAGCCGGATATAAACCATTAATTCGGGAATCCATAGCCAACACACTCAACATTAACGAGCAGCAAATTAACATTAAAGCCAAAACAGGAGAACGTGTCGGCCCCGTGGGCAGACAGGAAGCGATGACGGCAGATGCCATCGTTCTTCTAACACGATAGATGTCAACTAACTAAAACCAGTGCTTGCCTTTTAGTGAGCGAATTCTTAATTGATAACAGAAAGTAATTCAGGTATCTGGGACAATGACACTAAGAATTTACAATACTCTGAGCCGAAAAAAAGAAGACTTTCAAACTCTCAAGCCGGGGAAAGTGGGCATCTATCTCTGTGGCCCCACGGTTTATAAACATGCCCACATCGGCCACATGGTCGGACCGGTGATTATCGACACCATCGCGCGCTACTTAAAGTACAACAATTACGAAGTCAAATTCGTCAACAATATCACAGACATTGACGACAAACTGATTAACAAAGCTACCGAACTGAATACCACGGTGGAAAAGTTGGCGACTGACATGACCCAGGATTACTTTCAAAACCTGGAAACGATGGGCGTCGATACCATTACTGATTTTCCCAAAGCAACTGATTACATCCAGGAAATGCTGGACATTATTCAATCCTTGATCGAGAAAGGCAATGCTTATCCTCTCGACGGTGATGTCTATTTTTCTGCAGAGTCAGACCCAAATTATGGTTCTCTCAGTGGCCGCAAAATTGAAGAAATGATCGCGGGCACACGTGTGGAAGCCAATGATAAAAAGAAAAACCCTGCGGACTTTGCACTCTGGAAACGATCGCGCGAAGGAGAACCAGCCTGGGACAGTCCCTGGGGACCAGGTCGTCCTGGTTGGCACATTGAATGCTCTGCGATGAGCCGCAAACTACTCGGTGATTCGTTCGATATCCATGGTGGTGGCCTCGATTTAATGTTCCCACATCATGAAAACGAACGCGCTCAGTCAGAATGCTGCACTGGAAAAAATTATGTTCGCTACTGGGTCCACAATGGTTTGATGCAGGCCAGTGATGCTCCCGGGAAAGTGGGAGGACAACACGACCGTCACGGTGATGTCGTTGTAGACCAGGAGGCCCAGGAAGCCGATAAGCTCTCGGGTTCAAAAGGTGCAGCCTCGGTGAAGGAGCTATTCGCCATTCATCCCCCAGAGCTTGTCCGTTTGTTCTTACTTTCTACACACTACCGCAGCCCCATCGCTTTCAGCAACGAAAATATTCAAGAAACCGGTAAAGGAATCGAAGGGTTCTATCGCTTCTTTGAAACATTCGAGCGGATCACGGGAGAAAGCTTTTACAATCTTCCTACATCAGAAAAGCGAGAGCATTCTGTTTCTCTGGAAGGAACGCCTGCGGAATACTTCCAGCAACTATCAGAATTGCGTCAACGATACCTGGAAGCAATGGACGATGACTTTAATACTGGAGGGGCAATCGGAGTTCTATTTGAGCTGCGGTCAACATTGAATGCGTTAATCCATGAACAAAAGCTGGATAGTGAAGGAAAACAGAACCAGCCTATGGTTGAGGCGTTGAAATCAGGTGCCTGCCTGCTTAAGGAATTGTCAAATCTGTTGGGCGTGTTCCGCAAAGCATCCAAAAAGGAACCAGAGGCCGACGATGGACTTGCCAATCAATTGATGGAACTAGTATTGGAAATCCGAGAAGAGGCCCGTGCCAGCAAAAACTGGGATATCGCTGACAAAATTCGCGATGGTTTGGCCGCTTGTCAGATTACTGTCGAAGATCGTCCGGAAGGCAGTCTATGGCGCCGTGGTTAGTATTATCATTTTAGATCTGTGCACTGATCGATCGAGCCAAGCATGAATTTAAACTCGACAACGGATGATGGAGAGTTAAGAAATCCTACTCGGTTTCTAGGAATCGACCCAGGTCTCAACCGTACGGGTTACGCATTACTGGAACAATCTGTAAAAGGCCCTGTACTCTGCGAAGGAGGAATTATTCGTTCCACTCAGGAATCGAATCTAGCAACCCGCGTGCATGAAATCGGATCAGGAATTCGGGAAGTTATTGAAGAATTCCGGCCAGACGTGATGGTGATCGATCAAGTTTTTACGACTCCCAAGTTTCCCAAGTGTTCGATCATCATGGCTCATGCTCGAGGCGCGATAGTATACGTGGCGCATGAAGCTGGAGTACCGATTGTACATTATACACCTACTCAAATTAAAAAACTAATCACAGGCAGTGGCCGCGCTTCCAAAGAACAAATGCAACATGCCATCAAAACAGAACTCGGCCTGAAAACGATTCTCGAA
>JAJDEK010000474.1 GCA_029259875.1 Planctomycetaceae bacterium | reverse complement strand
AGGTCGTGGTCGCCCTCACTATGTTTATTCAGTGACTAGTCTGGGGATGCGACTACTGGGGGATAATTATGCGGAGTTGGCTAATATCCTCTGGGAAGAACTCAAAGGAATCGATGACGAAGATCTACGTTGTCGGCTGGCCGCTCGAATACAGACTGCTTTGGTACAACAATATGGTAGAAGTGTTGATGCTCCTTCTCTACAGGGGCGGATGGAGCAATTGAAAGAAGCTTTGCAAGAGCGTGGCTTTGTTGTTGAGATTGATCAAACTGGGCCGCTTCCCATCTTACGGGAGCATAATTGTCCCTATCATGACATTGCCAGTGGAGACTCTTCCATCTGTGAGTTGGAGCAAAGAGTTTTTGAGCGGGTTTTGGGGACTAAAATGAATCTCGCAGAATGTTGTTTGGATGGTCATCATTGTTGTGAATTTGAAGCGCATATCAGCTAAATTGGATACGATTGAATTAAATTTATGTTTCTGAATTTGTTTAAAATTCCGAATAAATAGGACGAGTATTAAAAATGAGTTTGTTGAAAATTTCAGATCTACATGTATCAGTTGGTGACACGCCCATCTTAAAAGGGGTCGACCTCGAAATTAATCAGGGCGAAATCCATGCCTTGATGGGACCTAATGGTTCCGGAAAAAGTACACTGGCATACGCTATGGCGGGGCATCCGCGTTACGAGATCACAAAGGGAAAAATTGAGATCGACGGAACTGAGATCTCAGAACTTGATCCTAATGAGCGTGCTCGATTGGGGCTCTTTTTGGCCTTCCAATATCCTGTTGTCATTCCTGGTGTCAAGGTTGCTGATTTTCTGCGACATGCTATTTCTAATGTTCGGAATCCAGATCGTAAAGAGGGCGAAAAACTTATTCCTATGCGTGAGTTCCGTAAAGAACTACGAGACAGGATGAGCGAATTAGGCATGGATCTAGAGATGGCACGTCGTTATTTGAATGACGGGTTTTCTGGTGGTGAAAAGAAACGCATGGAAATTCTCCAGCTTGCAATGTTGCAACCAAAGTTTGCGGTTCTTGATGAGACGGACAGTGGATTAGACAGTGATGCCGTCAAAGTGGTTAGCGAAGGTCTTAGCCGGTTATCTGGCCCAGAAATGGGAGTATTAATCATTACCCACCATGAACGGTTATTAGAGTTCAATCAACCGCAGTTCACACATGTGATGTTAGCAGGCAGAGTTGTCGAGACCGGTGATGCCCAGTTGGCTGCAGAGCTGCATGAGCACGGTTATTCCAGTGTTCGTGAACGTCACCCAGAAGCGGCAGCAGAAGAAGTCGTGGAAGCGGTATAGTGACTCTTCTGAAAGAGTCACTAATACAAACAGAATCAGTAACAATTAACGATAAAACCCATTCAACGAAAAGAGACCATCCCTTAACTGGGGTTAGTTTTGATACATTTCTGGAGAAATTTAAATGGCTACCAAGTTGGATACGAATTCTGAAAATGAGAACCCCGATATCGGTGAGTATCAGTACGGATTTCACGATCCCACAGACAAATATGTGTTTTCCGGCAAAAAAGGTTTGAATGCAGAGGTAGTCGCCCAAATTTCAGAAATGAAAAATGAACCGGCCTGGATGCGGGATTTTCGTTTGAAGTCATATGAGATTTTTGAACAAAAACCAACTCCTCAATGGGGTGGTAATCTTAACGAACTCAATTATCAGGATATACATTATTTTGTGCGTGCTTCAGAAGGGCAAGAGCGAAGTTGGGAGGATGTACCCGATGACATTCGAAAAACCTATGATCGTTTAGGGATTCCAGAAGCAGAGAAAAAGTTTCTTGCAGGAGTCAAAGCCCAGTATGAATCAGAAGTGGTATATGGAAGCTTGCAGGAAGACCTTGCTAAGCAGGGAGTTATTTTTACTGACACTGACTCTGCTTTAAAAGACCATCCTGAGCTGCTCAAAGAATACTTTGGAAAGATCATTCCTCCGGATGATAACAAGTATGCTGCCTTAAATTCGGCTGTCTGGTCGGGTGGCTCGTTTGTGTATGTTCCTCCTGGAGTGAATATTGAGTTTCCTCTTCAAGCGTATTTCCGGATCAACTCGGAAAATATGGGCCAGTTTGAACGAACCTTAGTGATTGTGGATGAAGGGGCCTCCTGCCATTATGTTGAAGGCTGTACGGCACCAACTTATAGCTCTAATAGCTTGCACTCCGCTGTCGTCGAGATCATGGTGAAGAAACAGGGACGCTTCCGTTATACCACGATTCAGAACTGGTCGAATAACGTTTATAACCTCGTGACCAAGCGAGCTTTGGCCTATGAAGATGCACTCATGGAGTGGGTTGATGGCAATTTGGGCTCCAAATTGACGATGAAGTATCCTGCAATCTTTCTAATGGGAGAAGGGGCGCGAGGAGAAACACTCTCGATTGCCTTTGCCGGCGATGGGCAGCATCAGGATGCAGGGGCCAAAATGGTCCACTGTGCTCCGAACACTTCAAGCCGTATTATCTCTAAGAGTATCTCAAAGGATGGTGGACGGTCCAGTTACCGAGGGCTAGTCAAAGTCGATCCTGAGGCCCACGGATGTAAATCGAATGTTGTCTGTGATGCACTGTTATTGGATCCGGAAAGTCGTAGTGATACCTATCCCTATATCGAAATCGAAGATAACGATGTTGCGATCGAACACGAAGCCAGTGTTTCCAAAATTGGAGAAGAACAGTTGTTTTATCTGATGAGTCGCGGCCTCACCGAAACGGAGGCTTCTTCCATGATCGTAACAGGCTTTATCGAGCCTTTAGTGAAAGAGCTGCCGATGGAATACGCGGTTGAGATGAATCGGCTTATCGAATTACAGATGGAAGGTTCGATTGGTTAATAGCCACAGATTGCTTAATTACTGTGAAAGCTAACTTAAAACAGATATTACAAGTGAAAGTAGAGCACTTTCAAATTGTTAATCTAACTGCAAGATATTGAAGGCATAATAGAAAAAAGTTATGAGTACTTCTTCCGTTAATACATCTGCTGAGATCCCTGCCGGGTTTGGTGAAGCAGCCTTTGAAGCGTTTCTGACAACTCGTGATGAACCAGAATGGGTGACTCAGTTACGGCGACAGGCCTTCAAGCGATATTGCGAGCTTTTGGAATCAGAATTGGATCCAGAAGAATGGCGCCGTGTTGATTTGCGTGCACTGCGTCCAGATCGTTTTCAGCTTAGTGCCGGATCAGAAGTTGCTAACGATTCAGCAGAAACTTTACTAAAAGGTCAAGCTGAGTTTGCAGGGCATGTTACTCACATTGATGGCCAATTGGCTTCGACTGAATTGACATCAGAATTGGCAGAGAAGGGTGTGATCTTTGGTGATCTTGGTGTGATTGCCAAAGAGCATAGTGAGTTGATTCAAAAGTATCTGATGACTAAAGCAGTCAGCAGTGAGACTGATCGTTTTTCAGCTTGGCATGCAGCATTCTGGACAGGTGGTACGGTTTTGTATGTGCCGCGGAATGTTGTCGTCGAGACTCCCTTGCACAGTTTGATTTCTCTTCAGGCTGAGAAAGCCGCTGATTTAAGTCATACACTTATTATTCTGGAAGAGGGGGCTTCTGCAACGCTATTGGAAGAAACCGCTTCTGCGACAGAAGAAAACTTGGGGTTGCATGTTGGTGCCGTCGAATTGATCTTGGCCAAAGAAGCCCGCTTGCGATATGTCCAATTGCAGAATTGGAATAAGAAAGTTTGGCATATTGCTCATCAAGCAGGCCGTGTTGAGAATAATGGTTTTCTTCAATGGACGGTAGGTGGGATTGGTGCCAAGCTGGCACACATCCATCAGGATGTGATGCTCGATGGGCGCGGAGCAGAAGCCGAGGTGAATGGTGTTACCTTTGCAACAGATAAGCAGATCCATTCATTTTACACACAGCAGGGCCATAATGCTCCGGAAACGCGTTCTGATTTATTATACAAACAGGTTTTACGTGATCACTCCCGTGCGATTTGGCGGGGAATGATTCGCGTTGAACCAGAAGGCCAGCAGACAAACGGATATCAGCGAAATGATTCCTTAATGCTGTCTCCCACCTGTCGTACCGATGCGATTCCCGGCTTAGAAATTGAAGCCGATGATGTCCGCTGTACGCACGGTGCAACCGCAGGCCGCGTCGATGAAGAACAAATCTTCTATTGCATGACACGCGGTATGTCAGAGTATGAGGCGATGCATATGATCGTTGAAGGGTTCTTCCAAACTGTTTTTGACCGGATTCCGGTTGAGGTGGTCCGTGAGACCCTGAATCAGGCAATTATTAAAAAATTAGGATTTGGCCGGTAACATTTTGCCGCCTTTAGACAATAATAGTAGTAGATATGCCTGATTTTGAAGAAGTCGCTT
>JAJDEK010000473.1 GCA_029259875.1 Planctomycetaceae bacterium | reverse complement strand
GGAGATGATCGCGAGAAGCTCGGCAAAGCGCAAATGGAGCTATTCAGCAAGAATAATTACAATCCATTGGCTGGCTGCTTACCAATTTTCCTACAGTTGCCAATCTTTTTTGGCTTGTATACTGCGTTAAACAATGCAGTTCAGCTACGAGGGACACCCTTCCTGTGGGTCGATAATTTAGCGGCACCCGATGCTCTGTTTCAGCTTCCCTTCAATATTCCGTTTCTCGGTAATTTCTTTAACCTGTTGCCACTTGTGACTGTTGCTCTTTTCGTGGTGCAGCAGAAATTGTTCATGCCACCACCGACTGATAAAGATCAGGAACTGCAACATAAGATTATGAATTACATGATGATCGCGATGGGATTCATGTTTTATCGAGTTCCCGCTGGTCTTTGTGTCTACTTTATTGCGTCTAGCTTATGGGGAATTTGTGAGCGAAAGCTACTTGATTTTCAATCAAAAAGACGTCCTGCAACAAATGAAGCAACGGATTCAAAAACAATCGAAATCAAAGCGGAATCGAAAAAAAATCAAGCGACTAAAAAAGACACATTAAATAATGACAAGCCTCAGAAAAAAGGCTGGTTTGCTCGTTTACAGGAAATTGCTGAGCAAGCACAAGAGCAGTCTGCTTTAAATGAAAAGAAGAGCTCGCAAGCTTCTCGAAACAAAGGCACTGGTAAAAAATCGAAAAAACGTCGATAGCGGTGATTCCCCAAGAGACTCGGCATGAATCTGCAATTTGACGATACGATAGTTGCTCTCGCTTCTGCTCCGGGAAGTGGTGCAGCGGGGATCATTCGAATTAGTGGCGTTGATATTCAGCCTTGTTTGTCAGCTTGTTTCGAATCAGCTAGCGAATGGCAGAGTTCCCACAGATCAGTGCGCCATCCTGGACTATTACACTTAACAGATTCGTCGTTGAATCTTCCTGGTTCTCTTTACTATTGGCCAACTAAGCGTAGTTTTACAGGGCAGCCGTTAGCTGAGTTTCATACGGTTAGTGCTCCACCGTTGCTGGAATCTGCGATTGAAAATTTGGCTGCGCATGGTGCCAGAATGGCACGGCCAGGAGAATTCACTCTACGCGCATTTCTCGCCGGGCGAGTTGATCTAGTGCAGGCAGAAGCAGTTCTGGGTGTGATTGATGCTTATGATCATGAGGAGCTCGATCTCGCTCTCAGTCAGCTAGCGGGAGGCGTTTCGACTCGTATTGGTCAAGCCCGAATGAATTTGCTTGAATTACTCTCCGAATTGGAAGCAGGACTGGATTTCGTAGAAGAAGATATTGAGTTCATTGATCGTGATACGCTCGTTTCGCGTATACAAATCATTCGAACGTTTTGTGAACAACTCTATGCCGATTCTTCAGAGCGCATGGAATCGACGGGTAGTCTTGCTGTAGTCCTGGCAGGTCTGCCGAATGCGGGAAAAAGTACACTTTATAATGCGCTGGTTGGTGACACTCAAGCCGCTTTGGTTTCAGAAGTAGAAGGGACGACCCGTGATTATCTGGTGACATCGTTAGAATGGGAGGGACAATCGATTCACTTGATCGATACCGCTGGGATGGAATCTGGGGAACATGAAATATCTGTCAGTGCCCAGGATTTTCGTCGTGAACAAATCTCTCAAGCAGATTTAGTGATCTGGTGCACTGCTGCAGATATTAAAGCAGAGTTAAAAGACAAAGATCGACTGCAGCGCGATCAATTAGCTGCATCGCAAAATGTCATTATTCTAAAGACCAAGAGCGACCTCTCCCCTGCTCTATCTGAGAGTCACTCGTTTTCTGACTGTGAAATCGTATTAAGTGCCACACAGGGAACTGGAATTGAATCACTTAAAAAACTCGTTTTAATACGTTTGAAAGAATACCATCGAGGTAGCAAACTTCTGATTGGTTCTACTGCATCTCGCTGCCGGGAAAGTCTGCGGTCTGCCGGCCAATCACTGGCGGCGGCTGAAGAGGCAGCCACTTTACGATTGGGTGAAGAACTAGTTGCCATTGAAATTCGTGACGCTTTGCAGCACCTCGGCCAAATTGTCGGCCAGGTTTATACCGATGACATTCTTGATCGTATTTTCAGTAAATTCTGTATCGGAAAATAAGATCAAGCTAAGGGCTATGTTGATAGACCCAGTCTGGAACTTTTCCAAACTCAATACCCATTTGTGGGATGAAGTAGAAAAGCATAAAGAGGGTTAAAAGGAAGACCCCAATCAGATTCAAGATGATTCCGTATTTCAACATGTCTGAGATCTTTATTTTCCCGGAAGCAAAGACGATAGCGTTGGGGGGAGTTGCGATAGGCATCGTAAACGCACAACTGGCAGAAATCGCAGCAGGGATCATAATAATCCGCGGATCGACATTCAGACTGATGGCGGTGGCAGCCAGAATGGGAAGGACTGTGTTGACCGTTGCAATATTTGATGTGAATTCAGTCAGAAATGTCAGCATCAGACAGGCGGTAAAGATGAGTGCCCAAGGTGGCCAACCGGTAACAACTTCTGAGAAAATCTGACCAACCCAGTTTGATAAACCAGTCGTCTGAAATGCGCCCGCGATAGCAAATCCACCACCGATCAATAACAATACACCCCAGGGAAGCCGTTCTGCTGTTTCCCAGTCCATTAGATATTCTGTTTCACCTTGTTCTGACTTTTTCGCGGGAATCGCGAACATCAAGATGGCCATTCCCATGGCAACTGTAGAGTCATGAACCCAGCCAGAAACATTTTCTACTGAAATGCCCCACTTTGTGAGAAAGTAAATCGGGAACTGTTCCCAACCCGCAATGAGTTCATAAGCTCCAAATCTCAAAGGCTTGCGAGTCACCCACAAAATCGCGGTCGTTACGAAGATGATCAGCATCAGAATTTCAGGCCGCGTGGGGCGGCCCAATTTCTGTATGTGATCACGGATGATTGCTTGTGAGGATTTCTGCGAATTAGATAAACGCGGCATTTTCCAACAGAGAACCCCCCAGGTTAGTAATAAAAATGTGATCCCAAAAGGGACAACCATTACCATCCACTCCCCTGCAGATAGTTGAGGTCCTTGGGGAAATTGAGCAAGCCATATTTGCTGAAAGGCAATATTGGTAGGAGTACCAATCAGAGTTGTTACACCACCAATGCTGGCAGAGTACGCAATTCCCAGCAACAATGCGACCGAGAAATGATGTATCGCTTTCGAAGAGTCTTCAGGAGATTCGAGCGTTGTTAATTCTGTCATTGAGCCAATGATGGCCATGCCAATCGGCAGCATGAGTAATGTGGATGCTGTGTTGCTAATCCACATCGATAAAAATGCAGTGGCGAATAAAAAACCTAGTATCACGCGCCGTGGACTGGAGCCGATTACACTAATAATATGTAGTGCGATACGTCGATGGACGCCCCATTTCTCAATTCCAAGCGCAATGATAAAACCGCCCATATAGAGAAAAATGTTTTGATTGATGTAGGCTTGGCTGACGGTCTTGGGGTCTTGAATACCAAAAATAGGAAACGCAAATAAAGGAATCAGGCTAGTTACCGCAATGGGGAGCGCCTGAGTCATCCAAAGAATAGCCATCAAGGCAGTCACTGCAGCCAGTCGTTGTGCAGAAGCTGACATATCCTGTGGAGTTGATAGATTCAGCACAACCAATAAAGCAATAATGCTGAATAGTTTCCCATAAAAGGGAACACGGCTTTCTGCTGAATGTGATGAGTCGCCAATCACAAATCTGAAATTCCTGATTTTTCTGAATGAGTCATTCAATCAGAGAGGAGTAAGGAATTGAAAAGACAAAAAGACTGCTCACTCATCATCGGCTATACCTGGATGAATAAATTGATGTCCCTGAGGACGAACCGTTAATACAGGACATTTTGCTTTTCGAACCACTTTTTCTGCAACACTTCCCAATAATAAATGAGCTGTAAAAGAACGACCATGTGTGCCCACGACAATCAAGTCTGCATCTTCGCGTTTGGCACATTTCAAGATATCGACGAAAGGATTGCCGTGTACCCACTCTGTTTCAATGGTAAGGTCGCCTTTGTCTTCATCGAGAATCCAGTTATCCAAGCGTGTTTCAGCAAAGTTCTCAAAATCTTCTTTGGGGGGCAGTGCATAGCTTTCAAACATCGGCATGTAAACGACAGGGTCTTCGATGACATGAAGCAGATGCAATTTTGCACCGAACTTTTTAGCCAGTTCTACTGCATATTGAGTAGCGGATTGTGCTGTTTCACTAAAGTCGGTTGGTATGAGAATTTTTTTGATTTCAATCATGGCAGAATACCTCTTATTTTTAGGTCAGCTTTATTTTTGATCTTCCTGACAAGGCTCCATTATAGGACGAGTCTGTCTGGAAACAATAGACGGGGGAAGTTGTAAAATAGCATTAAGTTGTGTGTTTCTTTAATTTGTAAAGAAATCAAGGTCCTCATTTGTGAAACAAGTGAAATCTTTTTATGATAATAATCAAGTTCCCAATAGTTTTAGGGTTCTGTAAGCTTTTGAATTGGATCAATTAGACAATCATACAAAGATCAATTTGTGGAGATAGAATTATGGAAAAATGGCCCATTGGTGTATTTGCTTCTGTTGATGCAGGGTTGGGGGTGCATCTTGATGTAGCCCAAGAACTAGGAATTCCCACGATTCAAGTTCACGCTCCACATAAAAAAACACGTACTCCTGAAGCGGCAGCAGCATTCCTGGAACGTTGCAATGCAGCAGGAATTAAGATTACCTGTGTTTTTGGGGGGTTTGATGGCGAAAGCTATGCTGATATCCCTACAACGAAAGAAACGATCGGTCTTGTGCCCGCAAAGACGCGTGCTGCACGTGTTGAAGAAATGAAAGAAATATCTGATTTTGCTCGGCTACTGGGCTGCGATACAGTTGCCCTGCATATTGGATTTGTGACAGAAGATCGCAATTCGGACGATTACAAAGAACTGGTTGCTGTGACTCAAAATCTACTCGATCATGTCAAGGTGAATAGCCAGAATCTGAATCTGGAAACGGGACAGGAATCTGCAGATCATTTGCTTGATTTCATCAGTGATGTTGGCCGTGATAATCTGAAAATTAATTTTGATCCTGCCAATATGATTCTTTATGGAACAGGTGATCCCATTGTAGCCTTAAAACGCGTTGGCCACCTTGTTGCCAGTGTGCATTGTAAAGATGCGACTTGGGCCGCAGAGGGGAAGCGGGGGATTGAATGGGGGGCGGAAGTTCCTCTCGGTGAAGGCGATGTTGGCATGGGCACTTATTTACGAGCGCTCAAGGATATTGAGTATGCCGGACCTCTCACAATTGAACGAGAAATTCCAGAAGATCGTGAACAACAGAAAGCTGATATTGGGAAAGCCGTCTCATTGTTAAATGAATTGAAAGCACAAATTGGTTAATGTGCTTTGCCTGTTAGCTACTTTCAAATTACTCACGGTTTTGGAGTCCGTTTGTGGAGAATGTGATTGAAGACGTTGTTTGTGCAGGTTGTTGTTGCGTATGTGATAACATTCAACTCACGACTAACGGAAATCAAATCTTCGAGGTTCAAACGAATTGCCCTCAAGGACAGGCTTGGTTTAAACAGCACGAACAGACGGATTCTTTGTCGCCTCTGATTACTGGACGTGCGGTTTCACATTCGGAAGCTGTCAAACAGGCAATCGATCTGATTCGTGATGCACAAGCTCCTCTGATTTGGGGTTTGTCGCAATCCGCCACTGATTCACAACGAGCGGCAGTCGCTCTTGCAGATCAAATTGGGGCCACCATTGATACCGGTGCATCCGCTACTGTGAGAGCATTACAGCAAGTAGGCGAGGCATCTTGTACGCTGGGAGAAATCCGTAGTCGCGCTGATTTGATTATTTATTGGGGCGCCAATGCTTTGCTCACAAATCCATGTCATAAACAAACAATTCTCGGAGGACAAGCAGAGCTCTCACGTAAGATTGTGGCATTGGGAACACAACTTCCTGATTCTTGTGACGATGTCGATCTGTCCATTCAGTTGGAGACACAAAAAGAGTTTGAAGTGATCTGGTACTTGAGAGCACTGTTGAAAGAGATTGATTTTAATGGAAACAAGCCAGCAGGCGCTGCTGTATCTGACTTAAAGGAATTAGCCTGTCTCATTCAACA
>JAJDEK010000472.1 GCA_029259875.1 Planctomycetaceae bacterium | reverse complement strand
TGCAATTGATGTTGAAACGTCTTTTGCTTGAACGAACTGTGTATCGTAATGGGATAAGCACGCCAGCCAGCATGATCAGAAAGTAAAGCTGGTCGTTTCAGCGAGTGTTCGTAACTCAGAGTCAAAAAACTATTGGAACTCAACCCCTCATGTGTCTGTACGAAATCTTTAAGGATCTCGTTGACCAAAGGCAAAGAAAGTTCCTCGTCAGCCAGCCGACTATTCAAGCTGAGAAACAAACGGGACATATGGATTCCCTTGGCTGTTTCATCATCAAGGCTCACGGCCGCATCAGCGCGGGCTGGCGTACGAAATATCTCTCCTGAAGCATCACGGAGCCTGAGCACAAGCTCCACACCAGACATCCCCACACGCTCGAGAGTGCCTCCTATTTGCGGAACGGATTCATTTGCCACATCAGGCAGATTCAACGGCAGTGAACTAACCCCTGCACCGGATGATGATCGCTGTTTGGAATTCTGCTCCACAGATCCCATTTGCTTAAGGTTTAGTACATCGGAAACAAATTCAAACATTCAATCATTCTTTCGTCGGTTTGGCCCAGGTGAAACATCAGATTTCACAAAAGATTGTTCCGTTTTTTATCAAATTCACATAGTAGAAGATACTGTAACAACAAAACGCCCCTATATCATTTAGTCCTGAGGATTCTTTTTTCAAGTACCAAAATCCTAGAAATGCTATAATTTGATCGTAATAACCCCAAATGGTAACTGGAATTACGAAAAATTTCCATCAGAGAGGACTAGCGACTCTTTTTTGTCAGATCGGGCAAGACATTTGAGCCCTGTATACGATCGAGAGGACGCTTTCAAAAAATGCGAAAAGTGAGTGAATTAACGATAGTCAGGTCAAATTATTGAATGTTGATTTTTGCAGAGGAAATAGAAAGTGCTCCAACCTGCTCCCAGCCTTGGGGGGGCCGTAATGTTTCTAAAGGAATCGGCGGAGGCGCTTGCCCAATGAAACCTGGCCTTTGTAGGGGAGTATACATAGAAGCCTGTTGAATATTAACCATGTTTGATTGTTGAGTTAAGTAATTTGAAAGCCGATTCGTTTCGGTATGCATTGGATTTAAAGATAATGCCTTTGTAACCGCGGGATAGACTTTATCCATTTGATTCGCCTGCAGACTAGCATAAGCTAAGCGATACCAGTCATCTGCAGTGACTTCAGGTCGATTTTTCATTGCCCGCTCAAGTGATGCTATCGAATCACTCCATCGCTGCTCCGCACCATAGGCCACTCCCAGCAACCATTGTGCTTCTGATCTCTGATTGATAGTGGCTGCTGTATTATGGCAAATCGGGCGTAATATCGGTGTAGCGCGGTTGGATTCCCCTTGTTTGATCTCAAGCGCTGCCAATTTTAACCGGGAAACAATATTGTACGGCTCTACCTGCAGGACCCTGTGATATGTTTCTTCAGCAGCAGCATTCAGCCCCGCTAACTCTTCCAGCTCACCTTTGAGCAACAAAGCGCGGATATTCGCAGGATCAAGGTTTAATCCTAAATCCAGGTTTTTGAGAGCATCGGTGTACTGGTTTTTCTGATGCAGCAAATAGGCCAAATCAATATACGGTCTCGGATCATCGGGAGACAGAATCGTGGTTTTTTCTAACTGTTGAATTGCTTCTTCCGAAAAGCCATTCGTGATTAAAAATTCCGAAAGTTGTTGTCTCACTGCCGCATTATTCGGGTTTGAAGCAACCGCTTGCTTTAATAGTTCGGCAGCCTGTTCCTTTTGCCCACTCTCTGTCGCCTCTCGAACTTGCTCCACAAGATCCTGTGATTCAGAATCACGTACGGCCATTTTCTGTGTCCAACTCGCACAGCCCGTACAAATCCCACATATCAGACCCAGCGCACAAAGAGCCCGTATCAGACTCGTCGAGCTGATGAATGTGTTTCTTGAGAACATGTTTTCAGGATGATCTCTCATGGGACGCGGTCATCTTCCTCCATGAAGATAAAAATCGAAGAGAACATCTGAATCGGGCAAGATCGAATTTAGGAAACACTCTGCGGGTTTCAGACCGCGCAAGTTACCATTTTATTGATTTTCAGGGTAGAGGAACTCACCCCACATTCTTCAAACCGAGAGGGAGGGCAATTTCTGGTCTGACAGATATTAATTCGGCTTGTGATCAGATTGAATCTGATAAAGTAAGTATTTATATCAAATCAACTTATGTCAATTTATTGATGGCTAATCTCCGCCAGATTCATACATAAAATACGTATCTCCTTAAAATAACGGACCATCAGCAAACTTTGCACTTTAGAGAAATTAGAAACAATCGAGAATGATTATGAATTGTCACTCAAAAACTTAGTTTATCCGACCCAACCAATAATCCCAATCATTGACATTGGTAGGACTGTCAGGGTACAAAATGATTACTAATGGATTAGTCGCTTTATGTTTCGACATGATTGGAAATATAGTGAATTTGGCGTGATGGACTACGTCTTCTTTCGGCATGGCTTACTGCCCCTAGGCGTGCAATTGTATAGCTCGATTTTAATAAGGTCGAATGAATGATGAGTCTTCTGAAAAACATGAATCTGAAAAAAGTTTGTCTCGCCGTCGGATGTATTCTGACAGTCGGCATGGTCTCACTCGCTGAATCCGATGCAGGGGTTGTTCCCTGGACTTACAATGCCTTCTTTGGGCCAAGTCGAAATGGTCCCATGTATTACGGCACCGGTTATGCTCCCCGAACCTATTCTGCTAACTATGGTGGATACAGAATGAGGGGCGCTGGAAACTGCTGTGGTACTCCTACTTACGCCGGTTATGGTACTAGGGGACAATCAAGACGCCAATCTCGTTCCGCCTATCGCTGGTACCTGATCAACAATCCTCAAGTCGTCGGCGCTAGATACCAAAGTTTTGCCGGAGGCAATTCCTACGGATTTGCTGGAGCCGCTTATGGTCCAGGTTGTTGTTCTCCCTGTGGTGCAGGAGGCTGTTCAACGGGAGCCTGTGGATCCAACTGTAGTACCGGTCAATGTGGAGTTTCGTATAATCCTGCAGCAGCCAGTACGCCAACGCCAGATCCTGCTTCCGGTAAGAAAGTTCCCGAACCTCGAGAAATTGAAGGCACGACTCCCAAAACGTTTGCCGATGACCCAAAGCTTCCCGGCGAATCAAAGTCCAATGTGGAAGATTCTGGCTTTGGAGCCCGTCGCTATGAACGAAGCCCGATGGATACTCCCATGCCGAAAAACGACCCAAAGGACGCATTTGAAGTACCTTTAAAGCGGGATGGTTTGGAATCACCCATGCCAGAAAAGAAGCCAACATTACCTGAATTTGGAACAGAGAAAAAGAAAGATGACTTCTTTGGAGATGAGGCTGATAAAACGAAAGCATTTAAGCCCACTCCCGATGGAAAGCTTCCCAAAACAAGCATCCCTCAAAAGAAAGCAGCTCCCACTAAGGAGCCTGCCAAAGACGCTCCAAAGGCAGAGCAGGAAACAAAATTCCCGCCGTTGAGAGTGCGACCTTTAAATCTGGACCAGAAAATCACTTGGAAATCGGCTCCCAAAGCGGAACGATTAACTATCCGGGCTCATTTTTCTGCTCCTCAAATTACCAAGCAGAGTGTTCCTGCAAATTCTGGTTGGTTTGCCATTACGGATTCCACAAAAGTCGCTAGTAAATAATGGCTGACATATAGAGAATCAACAAAGTGCAAGTGCATCCTCGCCTTGCACTTTTTTTATGCGCCGATCGCGTTATTGTTAAAGAGTGAAGACACCAAACACAATTTGAATCAGTAAGATTATTAACTCGGATAGGAAACATGCAAAACTCAGAAATTGCACGCCAATTTGAGGAGCTGGCGGATTTGCTGGAGATTCAAGGCGCAAATCCATTTCGTCTGCGCGCCTATCGCAACGCGGCTCGAACGATCTCGGGACTCCCGGAATCAGTCGAAGACATCGCCAAAAATACGCCCAAGGAGTTACAGTCCTTACCGGGAATTGGAAAAGACCTCGCGGAAAAAATCGAAACGATTGTGGAAACGGCCACGTTACCTCAATTAGAAACACTGAAGGAAGAAATTCCCGCTGATGTGGTCCGTATGTTAAATATTCCCGGCATCGGCCCTAAGAAAGTCGCTTTTCTCTTTTCTGAACTCTCAATTCACTCTCTCGATGATCTCAAAGCGGCTGCCGAACAGGGAGTTATTGCTGAGCAAAAAGGATTCGGAAAAAAAACAGCACAAATCATCCTCGAAGGACTCGAACATCTAAGCCAGGTAGGAAATCGAATCCGACTCGCTGATGCGAAGGCACAGTCCGATGAAATCATTCACGACCTGCAAACCCTGGATTCCGTCCAGCAAATTTCAGAAGCAGGAAGTTGTCGGCGGCGTAAAGAAACCGTCGGCGATCTGGACATTTTAATTACGTCCAGCGATCCAGAGACTGTCATGGATGCACTGGCAAACCATCAACTAGTGAATGACGTCCTGGCCCGAGGAGAAACCAAACAACGTGTCCGTTTAAATTCCGGATTGGAAATGGATTTGCGCGTTGTACCCGAGGAATCTTATGGAGCAGCCCTTCTCTACTTTACCGGTTCCAAGGAGCACAATATCGTGCTCAGACGCCGCTCACAGGAAAGAGGGCTCAAACTCAATGAATACGGTCTGTTTCGCGAGGAAAAACTTGTTTCCGGCGAAACCGAAGAAGACGTTTATAAGACCCTCGACCTCCCCTGGATTCCACCCGAAATACGCGAAAATAGAATGGAATTCGCAGCCGCTGAAGAAAACAAATTACCGGAACTGATTGAGTTGAAGCAAATTCGTGGCGACTTGCACATGCATACTACGGCCACTGATGGTACCGCTTCGATTCTCGAAATGGCAGAAGGCGCCAAGGCCAAAGGCTATCAATACATCGCCATCACAGATCACTCCAAACGTGTCACGATGGCCAACGGACTGGATGCAAAACGCTTACGCGCCCACTGGAAAGCCATCGAGAAAGTACAGTCAACACTATCTGGTATTCAGATTCTGAAAGGCATTGAATGTGATATTCTCGAAGATGGTAGCATGGATTTACCCGATGATGTTCTGAGCGAAGCAGACTGGGTCATTGCCGTTTTGCACTACGGACTCAAACAACCTCAGAAACAAATCAATCAACGGCTGCTGAATGCCATTCAAAATCCACATGTCTCCATTCTTGGGCATTTGTCAGGTCGCTTAATCGGAAAACGCCCAGGCGCAGACCTTAATTACAGCGAGATCCTCAAAGCATGCGCCGACCATGGAACAATGCTGGAGATCAACGCCCATCCTATGCGACTGGACATTGATGATATTCATGCCGCCAAAGCAAAAGAGCTGGGTATTCCCATCGTGATCAATACTGATGCACATAGTGTGGGAGGTCTGGAGGTTATGCAGTATGGCGTGTATCAGGCGCGTCGCGCAGGATTATCCAAGAAAGATGTCGCCAACACAAAAACCTGGAATCAATTTCAGAAGTTATTAAAAAATTCGAAGTAAACTTTAATCTGTACTCCATTGATTCCCGTTACTGTTTGCAAATATTCCTACTTCACAGGAAGCAAAATAGATGTCAAATTCACTGGAACTACTGATTCGCTCAGGAAATCCCTTTATCTCAATTGAGACACTGGATGAACAACGGGCGTTGAAAGTGATTCAAAATGTCGCGACAGATTTAAAAAAACCACTCTATGAATGGTCGGCGACGAATGGCTTGTGTCAAGTAGAAGATTCTCTTTTAAAGTCTGCATCGGTCCCCCCTGGAAAACCGGAGCAGACTCTCGCTTATATCCAAATGAATGCTGAGAATCAAATTTTCGTGTTCAAAGACCTCGGCGCATATTGTCGAGATAACATTGTCAATCGATTGCTGCGCGATCTGATGGATACCTGCCAAAACAGTAAATCCACTTTGATCCTTGTCGATGCCTTTCCTCTACCTGATGAAGTAAAACGCTTCACAGTTCGATATGAACTGGGATGGCCTACTACAGATGAATTATCCGCCGTCATCAAACAGACCTACAATAAAATCAGAAAAGAAAGCCAGACAGAAATCACCGCCACACTCACTCGGCGAGACATGGAGCAACTCGTTTTAACCATGCGGGGACTCAGTTGCAATGAAGTCGAACGCGTCATCAGCTCTGCTATTTTGCAGGACAATGATTTAAACGCCAACGATTTACCACACGTCATTGAAGCAAAAAGAACTCTGTTAGGTTCTACAGGCTGCTTGGAATCCATCGCCGTCGATGTGAAACCCGAACAGGTCGGCGGCCTCAACAAATTAAAAGACTGGTTGAAACAGCGTCGCGGAGGATACTCAAGAAAAGCACAAGAATACGGAATCGAGCCTCCACGGGGAGTGCTTATGCTGGGGGTTCCCGGTTCCGGAAAAAGTCTGTGCGCAAAAATGGTTGCCGCTGACTGGAGTATGCCTTTACTCAGATTAGATCCGGGGATGCTTTATCAAAAATTTATCGGCGAAAGTGAAAGCCAGTTACGGCAAGCATTGTCGCAGGCCGAATCCATGGCGCCGGTAATTTTGTGGATCGACGAAATTGAAAAAGCATTTGCCTCGGCTTCTTCATCTTCGGCAGATGGCGGATTATCCAAGCGCATGTTTGGAACCTTGCTCGCCTGGATGCAGGACCATCGCCATCCAATTTTTATCATCGCCACGGCCAATGATATTTCTGCTTTGCCTCCGGAACTGATGCGCAAAGGGCGCTTCGACGAGGTCTTTTTTGTAGATCTACCCAACTCTGCATCCCGTGAACAGATTCTGAGTATCCATCTACAACGTCGGAACCGCGATTCAGATCAATTTGATATGCGCTCCCTGGCTGCAATGGCCAAAGAATTTACCGGTTCCGAACTCGAGCAGGCAGTCATGTCCGGTTTGTTTGCCGCCTTCTCTGAAAATGCGGAGCTCGAAGATCGACATATCGCTTCTGAGATTCAGAAAACGAAACCGTTG
>JAJDEK010000471.1 GCA_029259875.1 Planctomycetaceae bacterium | reverse complement strand
GTAGTGGCTGCCACCCAATTCAAAATAAACCTGATAATTGACCCCTTGCTCAATGGCGCGAATTCGGGCAGCAGCAAATGCGGAATTGACGTCCTGCATACTCTGTCTTAATCGATTACTCGCGCTGATTCGAAGCACAGCAGGCCATACAACAGAAACAAGTACCAGGAGCAGAGAAAGAACGAGCAACATTTCGATCAGCGTAAATGCTGCTCGATGTCGATTAGTGCTCAAATTCGTATTCTGTTTAATCGGCACAAGAAGCGCCCCCCTATAGTCATCTATTGCAGGCCTTTTTGCAAAGTCAATTTATTGTGCCTGATCCCAGTTATTCACATCATCACCAGATCCATTTTCGTCCTGCTGATTGGGTCCCAAAGACCAGATTGCCGGCTTGGTCGATTTCGATTTGTTATTGGGATACTCATACTGAAACACCTGCCCCCAGGCATCAAGAGGCTTGGAATCAATAAAAGGTTCTGCAGCCTGACCATCTGAACTGGCTGGCTCCAGTAAAAGCTGAATCTGTTCCTGACCACCTTGTGGGTATTCACCACTATTCTCAGCAGCATACAACTTGAATGCCTGTTCCAAATTATGGATGCTGGCGCGAGTGGCTTTGATGTTGGCTTTTTTCTGACTACCTAACAAGTTGGGAACGACCATTGCAGCAATCACCAGAATGATTCCCAGTACGATCAGCATTTCCAATAATGTAAAGCCCTGACGTTTTTGTCTTGTTTGTCGTTTTTGTTGATACATGTCTCCATCCTTTTCGCGATATACATTTCCCAGAAATATTAGTTCTGGCTTCTACCTGTGAGAGATAAAACCAGTGATGTTTGCTTCTAGTTATTATAGTAAACCTGAGCTTTGAAAAACCGGTAAAAGTAAAGCTAACATGACAAATACTACAACTGCAGCCATGATGAGCAGCATCAAAGGCTCCAGCATACGCACAAACATGTCTAGTTTACGGTTCGTCTGCCGTTCCATATTATTAGCAATATCAATTAAAACCTGCTCGAGATTATTTGCTTCTTCACCCACGGCGATCATTTCGACCACCTCTTCCGGAAACTGCCCACTGGTGGCAAATGGCTCAGCAATCGATTTACCTGCTGAGATACTTTCTGCCGCTTCACCAATAGAATTGCTGATGACTTTATTTCCAGCAGCATCTTTGGCAATTCGCAAAGACTGTAAAATAGGGACGCCGTTTGTCAGCAAGGTTCCCAGAATACGGCAAAAGCGGGCAATTGCCAGGCTGCGAACAATGCCACCCAACCCGTATGCGTTTAATCGAAATTGGTCAAATTTCATGCGGCCTTCGGTCGTTTCGATATATTTATA
Organism: Planctomycetaceae bacterium; assembly: GCA_029259875.1. Taxonomy (GTDB): domain Bacteria; phylum Planctomycetota; class Planctomycetia; order Planctomycetales; family Planctomycetaceae; genus Gimesia. Next base: position 1,207 of record JAJDEK010000471.1, on the reverse strand, counting down.
AACCGCCACTACAGCTAATCCGATCGCGAAAATAATCACGAACCAATAGGATTGCATAAACGCACTGAAACTCAACAAAGTCGTGGTCGCCCAGGGAAGTTCTCCACGTTCGGACATTCTTGCAAAAATCGGTTCAAACTTGGGAACGAAATAAATCAATAAAAAACTAACAATGATCGTTCCAAATGTCGTCAAAAATGTAGGATAAATCATCGCACCGACGACACGGTTTTTCAATTCTTCCTGATGATCCGTGAAATTGGCGATGCGTTTTAATACGTCTTCCAGGAAGCTGCCTTCTTCTCCAGCACGGACCATACTCACAGCTAATTCAGAAAATACTTTTGGGTGTTGTCCCATAGAAACGGCCAGGCGTGTCCCGTCAGCAACTTCGCCACGAACGTCTTCCAGAACCAGCTTCAATGCGGGGTTTGTTGATTGCTTATGTAATAACTCCAACGAACGAAGCAGGGGGACACCAGATTTCAGTAAGTCTGCTAACTGGGTATAGAATACTGATAAATAACGGGCACGCACACGACGCCCCGTATACTTCAATTGTGCTTTCGCCTGATCTGCCAAATCGACTTTTACCGGAAATAAACTGCGCGCAGCCAGAGAATTCAGAGCATCTTGCTGATTAGGAGCAGAGAGAATGCCTGTTACCTGGCGACCTGTTGCTTCTCGCGCGATGTATTGAAATTCCGGCATCTTAACAACTTTGGTTTACTCAAAACTTCTGAAAATAGATTGAATGATTAACCCTCACACGTGAAATTTCGTTTTAAAGCTCTCCCTTTGTGACTCGCAGTACTTCATCTATCGAAGTGACTCCAGCGATGACTTTTTGCCAACCAGCATCTCGCAATGTTTGCCATCCATTTTTACGAGCATAGTCGCGTATTTGACCGGAGCTGGCATGCTCAGTACATAATTTTCTAATCACAGGATCATTCACTAATAGTTCGAGAATCCCAATCCGCCCTGAATATCCTGTTTCTCGACAATGTCGACAACCGACAGGCTCCCATAATTTCTTGATTTCAAGGTCCGGGAAATCGGGAGGTAGTTTGTCAGCCCGTGGTTGGTAAGATCGCTTACAATGTTCACACAGCACACGCACCAGTCGTTGTGCCAAAACAGCTTCAACCGTACTGGCTACAAGATAAGATTCCACGCCCATATCGATTAAACGTGTAAACGCACT
>JAJDEK010000048.1 GCA_029259875.1 Planctomycetaceae bacterium | reverse complement strand
TGATTCAAGTGGAATTCCACATAGTTTTGATAGTCAGAAGTGAGCGTTTCGAGTAAATACCCTCCCAATTGGCTGCGTGAAGGGCAACTCAGGCGATTTCTTCTCCAGATCTCACCGACGGAGTGAGCACCATGGTCGCGTTGCTGAGATAATTGTGCCAGACGAACGCGTAGCGAATCGGAGTGCCTTAATCCGGTTTCGACCTGAGACATCAGTTCGATCGAAAGCGATTCGTCCAGATAAGCCAGCAATTCCTGATCTGTAAAAGGGCTTTCATCCATTACTTGGGAGCCTCAATAAAGTTTGAAAAGAAATTATGTCTATTTTGAATCGTTGATTCTTATTATTGTCTAATAACAACAGGCTTTAAAGACTTTTTGGGTAAACAGTTGTGTATTTTACATAGATAACGTGAATTGAACCGATCAGATATGAAACTTTTTTGATTGATTTGTGAAATTAAGAAAAATAGCCAGCTACTTAATTCAGTTTTCCCGTTTCACAAAATAGTTTCTATTGCCCACATGGTTGTCGCTGAACGCTTTGCTCGTTAGCATACCTTTATTATTTGATGCGCTTAAGTTGCGCCTTGTGGCGCCTGAATGCTGTCACTGCTCGAATCAAACATTACCAGATCGGTAACTCACTTCTTCCAAATCATGCGAAGTCAGCGGGGCAACTGTAATTGATTGATGATGTTTCAGAGCGTGGCGAGTTTGTTTGTTTAGAAGAATTGAAGGAAACAACGTGGCTGCTCAAGCAAATGCTTTATCGATTGAAGAGTTGAAGGACAAAGGGAAAGTCCTTCGCCGTCTGATTATCCGGATGACAACCGAAGCTGGTAGCGGACACCCCAGCAGCAGTTTGTCTGCTGTTGAAGTGGTGAATGCACTCTGGTTCGGTGGTTTCATGAAATACGACTCTCAAAATCCGACCTGGGAAGCTCGGGATCGTTTCATTTTGAGTAAGGGTCATGCAGTACCTGTATTGTACGCCGCCATGGCGGAAGCAGGTTACTTTTCGACCGACGATGTCATGACACTTCGAAAATTGGGTAGCCCCTTTGAAGGTCATCCGAATATGAAACGCCTTCCCGGAATTGAAGCTTCAACAGGCTCTCTCGGCCAGGGGTTATCGCTGGGCATTGGGCAAGCTTTGGGAGCACGTTTGAACAAGAACGGGTCCAATGTGTTTGTGGTGATTGGTGATGGCGAAATGGGAGAAGGTCAGGTCTGGGAAGCATTAGCTACCGCTGAAAAGTACAAGCTAGGAAACCTGACTGCGATTATCGACCAGAACACCTACCAGCAGACCGGAGCAACGAAAGATGTGCTCGACTTAGGTTCGTTTGAAGAAAAAATCTCTGCATTTGGCTGGCATACTCAGACGATCGATGGCAATTGTCAAAAAGCGGTTGTTGAAGCACTTGAAGTCGCATCCAAAGTAACGGATCGACCCAAGGCCATCATTTCAAAGACAAAGAAAGGGTTTGGGATTCTACCAGTGCTGGAAGAAACGGGAGACCTAAACTATCACGGTAAACCGCTTTCGCCAGAGTTAGCAGAAAAAGCACTTGCGTTTATCGCTTAGGACCTGTGCTTTCCGATTTTCTGTAAACGGAGTCAGATCCAAAACAGAAAATTCCTGATAGCAGTTCGAATCAAATCAACACACAGACAAAAGAGACATATCATTATGTATTTAGGCGAAATTAGTGGATTGAAAGTAGGACAAGCCACCCGTGATGCTTTTGGTGAGGCATTAAAAGAATTGGGTGATAAGTATCCCGAAATTGTAACCGTGGATGGTGACGTCGGAAACTCAACGCGTACCGAAGTCTTCGCAAAGGCGCATCCTGAACGTGGTTTCAATGTAGGTATTGCAGAAAGTAATATGGTCAGCGTTGCAGGCGGCCTCGCCTCCACCGGACATATTCCGGTCGTTGCCAGCTTTGCTGCATTCCTATTATGTAACGCTTATGATCAGATTAGAATGTCAATTGCGTTTCCAAGCATGAATGTGAAGATGGTCGGAACACATGCTGGTATTTCCATTGGTGAAGATGGTCCTTCACAGATGGGCATTGAAGATGTATCACTAGCTTGTAGTCTACCTGGTGTGGTTGTCATGGTTACCGCTGATGCCGTCTCAACTAAAAAAGCGACAGCAGCCATGATTGAATATGAAGGCCCCGTTTATCTAAGACTCGGCCGACCGAATGTCGCTGAAATTTATTCCGAAGATGATACATTTGAAATCGGAAAAGCAAACACCATTCGCGAAGGCGACGATGTAACCATTATTGCCAATGGCCTTATGGTAGCTGGTGCCGTAGATGCTGCGACCAAACTGGCTGAGGAAGGAATTTCCGCACGTGTGATCGATATGCATACTGTAAAACCAATCGATGTTGATGCGATTCAAAAAGCGACTCGCGAAACGAGTGCAATTGTTGTTGCAGAAGAGCATCTGGCACATGGTGGATTGGGCTCTGCTGTTGCAATGGTTGTTTCGCAAGCAACTCCCGTTCCCATGGCCTATGTGAATGTCGGCGACTGTTTTGCGGAAAGTGGTGATCCTCAGGGGCTGCTCGATAAATATGGTTTGACTGCGGCTGCGATCATTGAAGCTGTCAAGAAAGTAAAATAATGAGTTTGATAAAGCCCTCTTCTACTCCAAAGAGGGCTTTATTTATTGTTGCTTTAGAAAATATTTTTAAGTCCCATTCACATGTTGTGAGAAAACTTTGTGACTGAGTTTCGCGCGTTTCATAATTCTGACCCACCACAGTTGCTGAGATTATGGCACTCTGCGGGACTGGGAAGAGGAGCCGCGGAATGTCTCAATAATGATGCCTTTGAAGTTCTGATCTTCTCTCAGCCTTATTTCGATCCGAATGGTTTGATCGTGGCTGAGGAAAATGGCGAACTCGTTGGTTTTGTTCTCGCGGGATTTGGCACGAATGCAGAAAATTCTGCTCTAGACTATTCTCAAGGCGTGATCTGCGCCGTCATCGTTCATCCCAATTTCCGTCGAAAAGGAATCGGCCGTGAACTAGTCCGCCGGGCTGAAGAGTATCTCCATTCAAAAGGAACAGTTGGAATTACCGCAGGAGCCTCTGGTCTAATGTCGCCATTTTTGGTGGGCCTGTATGGTGGGACTCGTCCCTCAGGCTTTTTACTGTCTGATCCAATCGCAGGCCCATTTTTTGAAGCAATCGGCTATGAAGCGGTGGGTTCGATTCGAATTTATCAACGCGACCTGCTCGGACAGAAGCCTAAGATCAAGTTTCATCTGGTAAATATTCGTCGCAAAATGCAATTGATGATTTCCGATGACTATCAAGCGCCTAACTGGTGGTGGCTGACTCGCATGGGAAGACTGGAGACGCTCCATTTCGAACTCGTTCCCAAATCAGGCGAAGCAGCAGTCGCATCTGCAACAGTTGTTGGCTTGGATTTATACATTCCCAAGTGGGAAGAACGGGTAATAGGGCTGACGGATGTCATTGTGAAAGAAGATGTACGCTCCAAAGGCTATGGACAATCGCTTTTATTGGAAATCGCACGTCGTCTACAAGACGAACTGATTACCAAGCTGGAATGGCATGTCGAGGAATCCAATATTATTGCCAGACACGTTGCAGAAGCCGTCGGCTACCATCAGATTGATACTGGTATTGTATATCAGCCGATTTCACGTTAGCGTGTAAAAAATAGGAGCAGCGTCTTTTCTCTCAAGGAGATTTGTTTCCTCTCATTATTAGTCATTAGTCCTGATTCAACGATGAAAAAGGTAACCGTTCATGGCGGCATTATATATAACTGAAGATGATGTTCGTTCTGTAATGGATATGGAAAAATCCTTACTGATCATTCATAAGGTCTTCAAAGAAATGGCCTCTGAGAGAGCCACCAATGTGCCGCGACAGCGTGTCCGCGCACCAGGAATTATGTTGCATACCATGTCGGCCGCCAATGAATACTTGGGCTATGTTGGCTGGAAGGCATATACATCGACAAAAGAAGGGGCGCAGTTTCACGTTGCCATCTACGATCAGGAAACGGGGGCGATGCGTGCATTGATTGAGGGTGATTTTCTTGGTCAGTTGCGTACAGGCGCAGCCAGTGGCGTGGCGACAGAATACATGGCGCGACCTGATTCCAAAGTGGTTGGCTTGTTTGGTTCTGGATTGCAGGCGCGCAGTCAGCTGCAAGCAGTTTGTCTGACACGGAAAATCGAATTTGTGTCTGTTTACTCCCGCAACCATGAGAAATGTAGTCAATTTGCTGAAGAGATGACAGAACTCTGTAATGTGGAAGTCAAAGCCTCGCATTCTCCCGATGAAACAGCGGCTGAGAAAGATATTGTCATTTGTGCTTCCACGAGTAAAACTCCTTTGTTTGATGGCCGTGTACTCGATGAGGGAACGCATTTAAATGTGATCGGTTCGAATCACCGTTCGAAGCGGGAAATCGACCGCACTACGATCAAGCGCGCAGATGTGATTGTCTGTGATGATATCACCCAGTGCAGGCATGAAGCAGGAGACTTCATTCAGCCTGTAGAGGAAGGGGTCACCGATTGGCGGTTGATGCATGATTTATGCGAGATCGTGGCGGAACGCCAAACAGGACGTGCGACCGATGATCAAGTGACATTATTCAAATCAGTTGGCTTGGCTGTGGAAGATGTGGCAGTAGGAGCCGAAATTTACCAACTGGCGATCGAAGAAGGTTTAGGAGTCGAACTACCGTTTTAAAGTCACAGAGAGAAACAGAGAATTGTTCTATAAATTTTGTTTTTCCTGTTGTTTGACGTTTTGGTAGATGGTTTCCATTTCCTGTAATGAAGCGTCCTGAATGGAGTGACCTGTTTTTTCCAGTTGCTGTTCGATCTTCTGGACGCGCTGCTGAAACTTGCGATTACTTTTTCGCAGCGATTCTTCGGGGTTAATCTTCCAACGTCGGGCAATATTGGCGACCACGAATAAGATATCGCCTAACTCACCTTCGACTCGTTCTCGCAGTTCTAGGTCATCGATTTGTGTGTCATCGATGATATCAGCTTCTACTGTCGCAGGGGTATCAGGAATTTTTCCCTCAGGATAAATTTCGTCTGCCAATTCCTGAATCTCTTCACGTAATTTATCAAACAGCATATCCCGATGTGGAAAGTCATAGCCGACTTTGGCTGCTATCTCTGCAATGCGCGATGCCCGTGCGAGAGCAGGTAAAGCTTGAGGCAGGCCGTCAAAAATGGAATTGCGCTGTGTTTCCTGTTCCTTGATTTGATCCCAGTTCTTGCGAACCTCTGCTGAGGATTTTGCAGTCACATTTCCGAATACGTG
>JAJDEK010000470.1 GCA_029259875.1 Planctomycetaceae bacterium | reverse complement strand
AAGCCAGCCCGTGTCGGTGCACACACCATATTCGCATAAAAGCGGGTAAACGTCACACCTTCTGCCGCCATGCGGTCAATGGTTGGAGTCTCAATATGGGGATTGCCAGAAATCCCTGTATCCCAATAGCCCTGATCATCGGTCATCACCAGAATGATATTTGGCTGCCTGGATCGTTCTTTCGCTTGAATAGACTGCCAGCTACCACATTTCAAAAAGAGAGAAAGAAATACAACGACAACTAAAATATTTCTTCGTGCGTTCATGAATCTTCTCAACCTTAACTCATTAAGGAGTGACCAAAGTCAGAGTGATTTCAGGCTTGCTTCAAACAGTTTTCGAGATATGCACGAGATCGATTGATTTCGTCTGTTACTTCTTTTGCCGTCGGCAAAATCGGAATGCCCCGTGGTACCGGGTGCATAAAGATTTCCGTTCGTCCCGGATAATTGATCTTTTTCAATGCCGCCAATATGGGAACAAAATTCAGATCGCCTCTACCCGGTAATTGTAACAGTTCCTGTTCTTTAGGAAGTTTCTTGGTACAGCCCATGCCATGCTGCCAGGCTTGAAAATGCACCAGTCGCTCATCCAAATCCAGAATTAGCTTGGCCATCTTTTCTGGATCCTGTTCGAGATGGTAGGGTGCTAACGCAATTCCAAAATTTTTCGAAGGCAGTGCATCCATCAGCCAGCGCTGTGTATCCGGATCATTAATCAAGCCACCTCCATGATTTTCCAGACCGATAATGATGCCTTTCTCTTCAGCAGCCGCCACATGTGGCTTTAGCTTCTCGGCAAATGCTTTGATTCCAGACTTTAACTCGGCCCCCTTTAAACCTTTCGGTCCACCACTGTTGCAGATGACCATATCACCACCTAATTTTTTGACGAGATCCATCTCTCCCTGCATATTAAAGAGGCCATACTTAAAGCAGGTAAAACTACCAAGTTTGACGTCATATTTGTCAAAGAGCTGTTTGGTTTTCTCTACGCCCAATTTATCAATTTGTTCGCGTTGATCCCCATGTCTCTTCGCCCAGATTTCCAGATATTGGGCTCCCGTTTTAGGTGTCTCTTGCAAAATGGTTTCCAGCGGCAGTGTACCATACATACAAGAAGCTACGATGTAATTGAGCTGGAATGTTTTTTGAGAACTATCCGTCCCGGCAGCTAAAACGTTTCCTACCAAGCCCGCTGAAAACGCGCCGCCCAAAAGTTGTTTATTGAAATCACGACGATTGAGTTGACTGGACATGAGCCTGATTCTTTCTGTTACTCTTGAGTTGAAATCTAATTAAGAAACGACTCTGTCCCCATCCTTCAAGAAAGGCACTACCAGATGTTTGGGTTGCTGAGTCTCGGGATCAACAATGGGAGCGGGAGAGTATTGCGTCACATAAGCCCGGCGCATTTTATCTGTTGTATTTGCACCGCTCCTGTGAAATGTGAGTGAACTGAATACGGCTAAACTACCAGCAGGCACAACAGCAGTCACCCCCGGCTCTTTGCCAAAATAACCGGTTTTATCTCCGGTCTCGGGGTCTTGAATGTGTTCTACCAGCGAACGAACACCGATGGTGGAATAAGGTAACACATCGACGGTACCATTTTCGACTGTCATATCATCAACGGCTGCCCAACATGTCACATAGGGGCGATGACGAAAACCCAGATAGCCTGAGTCCTGATGCCAGGAAAACTTAATTCCCTTCTCCGCTGCTTTGACCACATATTGATCATAAAACAGGTAAGAGGTGTCACCGATCGTGGCTTTGCAGATTTCTGCCATCAAATCGCCAAACACATACTCATCCAGTCGAGGTGCCTGATCATATTTTTTCGCGATATGATAGCGTTTCCCACGGTGACTAATATGAATATGATCGGTCCCTAGGCGATCCATTTCCTGGTGCATTAAATCAATCAAATGGTCGCAGGCATCCCGAATAATCTGAAGGTGTTCTTCAGAAATCACCTTTTCCAGAATGAAATACCCTTCTTCCTCAAATTGTTTTTTATGATCTTCGGTGATGATTCCCGTTGAGACAGTCATAATTTTTCCTCACAACAATAAACACAATCAATGCAACAACAACTTCAATTGAGCGACAAATCTTAGGTGTCTTTGATTTCATATCCGGCCCGCTGTTCGCGTTTCAACCAGGTATTGGCTTCGTCGTCACCTACAAACTGTTCCTGTTGTGGATCCCAGGTTAGTTTTCTGCCCAGGCGTTGTGAGATATTTCCAATATGACAGACCGTCACGGAACGATGCTGATTCTCCACACTGGAAATCGGTGTTGCACGAGATTGAATACAGTCAAAGAAATTCCCCATGTGATTGACAATCGCATCCAGCTTGCCCATGCGGGGAGGACGCGAAAGATTGTCGTGACCATAAACCTTGAACGTTTCACGCGGCAAAGGCTTCTTCGCCAAATCTTCGACAGGTTTACCAGCGATGGTCCCTCGGTTTACAAAGATTCGCCCGCGGTCTCCTTCAAACATCACGCCCGTACGGCCGGTGTCGTTCACTTCCAGAATCACCCCGTTGGCATAGCGGGCCTTTAAGTGATAGTCGAGGGCCACATTATACCCATTCTTGACGTCCGGGAACGTTGCCGTTCCTTCGATATCAACGGGACCCGAGTCTTGCATCCCAGCCCCCCATTGTGCGATATCGATATGATGAGCGCCCCAGTCCGTCATCTGTCCGCCAGAATATTCATACCACCAGCGGAATGTATAATGACAGCGTTCTTTGATGTAAGGCACAGCAGGCGTCTGCCCCTGCCACAGATCCCAATTCAAAACCGAAGGTACGGGCTCCGGCTTAAAAGAACCGCTGGTTTTATTTTTACTGATGGTAACAGTTACTTTTTTGAGATTACCAATGCGGCCATCTTGAACCATTTCGACTGCCTGTCGAAAACGATGATCACTTCGTTGCCAGGTTCCGACCTGCACGACCGCTTTGGTGTCCTTAACCACTTTATTAAGGATTTTGCCTTCATCCACAGTCAGAGTTAAAGGCTTCTCGCAATAAACATCCTTGCCTGCCCGACAGGCATCGATCAGCATTTTGGTATGCCAATGATCGGGGGCTCCTATCGTTACCACATCGATGTCCGCGTTTTCCAACATCTCGCGGTAATCTTCGAATAGCGTTGCTTTTCCCCCAAACTGCTTACGCGCTTTCTCGGCAATCTCCCGATCCACATCGGCGATGGCAACAATGTCGCCATACTCTTGTGCTTTATCAGCGATGACAGAACCCTGATATCGCATGCCAATTGAACCGATTTTTAAGCGTTCATTCGGACTACGAGGTTTGTCGGCAGCCCGTGCTGTATTCACAAAAACTCCAGGAGCAATACAAGCCATTGGAAGTCCAGACGCGACCGTTTTGACAAACGTGCGGCGAGATAGTTTCTGTGAAGTCATCGAGCTCTCCTACTTTATGAAAATTAAAGGCAACGTTCTAATAACGATTTCGTGCTTCATCGAGCAGCTTCATCCAGGGACCAATGTATTGGCCATGATCGTGATACGTGCGACCGCTTACCAGATTGCCATCAATCACGCAGGCTTCGTTCACAAAAATCCCACCACACACTTCAAGATCAAACTGGCATTTTGGTACAGTCGCCATGCGGCGTCCCTTAACACAATCTGCACGCGCTGGTATTTCTACGCCGTGACAGACCGAAGCAATGGGTTTATTTTTTTCGAAGAAATGCTGTGTAATTCGGATCAAATCTTCATCATCGCGAATATATTCCGGAGCACGGCCACCGCTGAAAAAGATACTTAGATATTCATCAGGATTGATGTCCTTGAAGGCGACATCTGCTTGAATCGTGTACCCTTCCCACTCTTTGGTGATGGTCCAACCTGGCTTTACTTCGTGGAGTACCATCTGATAAAGACGCTTTTCCGGTGCTGCAACGACAGGTTCATAGCCGCCTTCGATCAATCGATAATAAGGATAAAGCGTGTCAACAGTTTCAGTTGCGTCCCCAACGATGATTAACACTTTGTTCATTAAAACATTCTTTCTTCGTAAAATTCAAATCATTGAATTGGATCCATTTT
>JAJDEK010000469.1 GCA_029259875.1 Planctomycetaceae bacterium | reverse complement strand
AGTCAGCGTGGAGTCCATCGACCAGTATTACATTACTGTTGATCCTAATCGCAAAGCCAAACTTCTCACTCGTCTTCTCTTTCAAGAACGTCCCAAGCAGACACTCGTGTTTACCCGTACCAAACGCGGGGCGGATAAACTGGAACGTATTTTTTCCAAAAGACTCAAGTCGGTAGCCGCCAGTCATGGTGATTTACCGCAGTCCAAACGCGATCGCGTCCTAAAACAATTTCGTGAAGGAAAAATTCGTCTGTTAATTGCGACGGATGTCATGGGACGCGGTATCGATGTCAGTGGTATCTCGCACATCATCAATTACGATATCCCCGAATTCAACGACGATTATGTCCATCGCATCGGGCGGGTTGGACGATTGTCATCCAATCAAAAAGGGGCCGCATTTACCTTTGTCGCACCAGACGAAGGCGACCAATTGACCAACATCGAGAATCGAATCAACCATATGATTTCTGAATTTCGTGTCGATGACTTTGAAGCTTACAAGCCGATGCAACCTCGGAAAAAAATTGAAAAAATATCACACCTCGGCAATAACGAGCACTTAATCAACCCTGACTTTGGTGATTTTTGACTTGCTTGCTCAAACTAAAAAGAGAGCAGATGCTACTTTAGAAACTCTTCGATGCGGGGCAGCATGATTTCATGGGCATCTTCGAACACATAGTGTCCTGCATCGGAAATCCGTAGCGTTTCCGCTTTGGGAAATCGTCGTTCAAACTCATCCAGGAAATTTGTGGTAAAGCACCAATCCCGCTCACCCCAGATCAGAAGCATCGGGTGGTTTTGAAATTGCTGCAAACCTTCTTCCACATGCAGCAGTGTTTGATAGCTGGGATGAGACGGCTTTAAAGGGATGTCCTTTACAAACTGATGCACGGCAACACGGTTCTTCCAAGAATTATAGGGGCCTAAGAAACCGGCTTTCACTTCGTCCGTCATCCGTTCCCGTTTTTCCACCGCCATTGAGACCGCAGCTCCTGAAAACAGATTCAGCCCTCTCACTCCACAACTTCCCAGTACTGGGATTCGACAGACCGCGATACGCAAGGGGATTTCCTGAGAGCGAAAAGCGGCAGTATTCATCAACACAAAACGTTGAAACCGTTCCGGTAAATCAACGGCGGCCCCCATACCGATCGCGCCACCCCAGTCATGAGCAAATAAGGTAATGTCTTTGAGATCCAATTCCTCAATCAACGTTTTCAAATTGTTGATATGTGTTTTCAGTTTGTAGGAATAGTCCTGCGGTTTATCTGATAAACCACAACCAATGTGATCGACGGCAATCACTCGATAGTTCGCGGAGAGCTGCTTGACCAAACGTCGCCAGGCAAAACTCCAGGTTGGGTTCCCATGCACCATCAACAGCGGTTGACCTTGCCCCTCGTCCAGATAGTGATATTGATGACCGTCAATCGTCAACCAATGCGAGGTAAAAGGATATTCATTTTTGATCTGATCACGAAAATTCATGCCGGGGTCTTTAATCGGTTCTATTGATGGCTGGCAAGTAACTCTGGTACGTTTTTGATGTCACCAATTTCAGGGAAACTAATTTGCATACCTTATCGTGATTCCACATTCTTGGCGAGTGAACGGTCTAAGGCTTTTAAAAACCGTTTGAGATCGTCTCGTTGATGGGCACACGTGATGGAAACTCTCAGTCGCGATGTCCCTTTCGGAACGGTGGGAGGCCTGATTGCCCCCACCAGGAAACCGGCTCCCTCTAAATCTGCCGCAACATTCATCGTCAGGTCGGGATCCTTCAAAATGATGGGAATGATCGGCCCGGATGAAGGAGGTACGGAAACTGTCGGGCGCTCTTGAAGTTCTGTGCGTAGAAACGTCGATTGTTCATGCAGTAAACGGCGTCGATCCGGTTCTGCCTGAATGACTTCCAATGCTTTACAGGCAGCCGCACAAATTGCAGGGGGCAGGGCAGTCGAATAGATTTGTGTTCGCACTCGATTCCAAAGCCAGTCAATCAGAGCACAGGAACCGGCCACAAAGCCCCCCATGGTCCCGATGGCTTTACTGAGCGTTCCAATTCGAATCGTCACACGCGCTTCAACTCCCAGTTCCTCTGCCAGACCTCTGCCGGACACACCCCAAACTCCCGTTGCGTGTGCTTCATCCACCATTAAGCTGGCATTGAATTCGTCAGCCAAATCGCAGAGTGAAACTAAAGGCGCCAGACTTCCATCCATGCTGAATACAGAATCGGTAACGATGATTTTTTTGCCGTCGCCAGATGCCTTTTCCAGCTCGCGTTTCAGTTTCTCCAATTGATCATGTCGATATACACGCAGCTTTGCACCCGATAACCGACAACCATCGATCAAACTCGCATGATTCAATCGATCGCAAAAAATCGTATCCTCTTGATTCGCAAACGCGGCAATCACTCCGAGATTGGCCGCATAGCCACTGGGAAACAGAATCGCCTCTTCGGTTCCTTCAAATTGAGCCAGTTGCTCTTCAAGCTGCGCATGCCATTCCGTGCGTCCACTCACAAGCGCACTGGCACGTGAACCAACTCCCATTTTCGGTAAAACCGCGGTGGCGGCGGCGATCACGCGTTCGTCATGCGAAAGGTTAAGATAATCATTGCTGGATAAATTAATCAGCTCGTGACCTTCCAGCAGACAACGTCCTTCAGTGAGCGGGTGAAATGTTCTGCGTGAGCGAAAGAGGCCAGCAGCACGGATCTCCCGCAAGTCGTCATCAATCCATTCCGGAACATCTGGTGAGGACATGGTTATGGATACCTGACTACCTTACAAATAGCGGTAATGAAAACGCGACCGATTCTTCAAACTGAATCTAGAAACCTTGCGTTCTCCACTTTAAGTTAGGGAGATAATATGATTGCTTAAACGTTCGAATCCGTCGTCGGTGATCAGGTAGTTGTGCTCGATTCTCATCCCACCAATGCCTTCGACATAAACGCCTGGTTCCAGAGTCACCACATCGCCAGCCAGCAGTATATCAATACTTTCTGGTACCAGGATCGGTGCTTCAGGATGTCCGAGTCCCAATCCATGACCGGCATGATGCTGAAAGTTGTCACGATACCCGGCATCCCAGAGAGGCGCTGCAGTCGCAGCATGCACGTCGGCACATTTTGTTCCTGCTTTAAGAGTCGATTCGCCTGCCTGCATCGCTGCCTGACATAGACCAAATAACTTCTGCTGGTCTGCACTCGGTTCACCAACGCTGATCGTATTCGTAAAGTCACTCCGGTAACCGTGAATGACGACCGAGTAATCGAGCACAAACAAGTCGCCCTGTTCCAGAACATGCGGTGATGGTAGTCCCCCCGCTTTGGGAACAGCAGCGTTACAAGCTCGGAAGTCTCCATAAACGATGACAGGCAGTCCTGCCGCTTGTAGGACTGCCGCCTGAACTTTTCGGTAAACATCAAATTCTGTTTTACCAGCTTCCACAATTTCCCGCGCACAAGCGTGACCGGCATCACAGGCCTGCATACACAGTTTCATTAAGGCTATCTCATCATCGTGTTTCTGCCGTCGCAATTGACG
>JAJDEK010000468.1 GCA_029259875.1 Planctomycetaceae bacterium | reverse complement strand
TTCGACCAGGGGACTCTTGATTGCCTTAATCATTAGTTACCTTTTTTGTTCAACACTTAGCGGCCTACACGCCAATCATAGTTGTTACGGTTATAGTCGCGCTGATAATTATTGTATTTGTGACCATAATCAAATCGGTTGTTGCTATAAGGACTCGAACTGTAATTTGTTCGATAATTCGAAGAGGAATAGGATGGTGCTGTTCCACAGCGATAATAGTTTGACCGACTGTTTGAACGGTTTGACAAGTAGTCGTAATTGTTGTAGTCACGGTAACGATTCACGTAGTCACGGCTCTGGTACGAATAATTGCCATTCCAGTTTCGTTGGCTGGAGCCATTGTAATGTCGAGCTTGATATTGGTTTGGTTGATAGTAAGGTGTCGCAGCAAACGTCGTGCTGCTAACAAAAGTGATTGTGGCCAATGCAGTGAAAATGATTGCAAAGTTTTTCATCATTATCTCCCTTAATGTATTTGTTGTTTGAAAGTGGCTTAGTATCGTTGATGAAAGATTAATAATGCACGTCGCATGCCAAAACGACACGGAATATCTATAAACAACTACTAACAAATCGTTTACGACATATTCCCGCATTGAACCAGATTACAAAATGTTGTCAATTTTTCAATCAAACAGACCTTTTTACAATCATTTTGACTCCACCACAAACATTGCATGTACTCATTTAGACAAAACAACCAAAATAGCCGGATTAGCAGAATTCGTCTGGTCGTATGGAGCAGAAAAGCAGTGGCTGATATGCCGAAATTTAGAATATTACTGAAGAGTCAAATAGCGGGAGTCAGCCTGTAAGCCGGGTTATGTCGAGAGTGGCCATTTATCTGGGACAGCAGTTACCTGCTGCCTCGCGCAACCGACCCGAGAGTCATACCGGATCGGGCCGATCCGTGTACTGGCAAGCCAGCACTGCTCTCTGCTTGGTTTTGCACCCGGTGGGGTTTACCTAGCCAAACCGGTCACCCGGCCTGCTGGTGCGCTCTTACCGCACCGTTTCACCCTTACCTACCTGGAGACCAGGCAGGCGGTTTGCTTTCTGCTGCACTTTCCCTATCCTTGCGGACGGTGGGAGTTACCCACCACCGTGCCCTCTGGAGCCCGGACTTTCCTCCACGAATCCCTAAGAATTCGCAGCGACCACTCAGCCGACTCCCGCTACTGAATTGACCAGTATAGGCTACAGACGTTGCTTGAAGTATCCCCAAAATCTGACTTTTCTTGAGAGAAAGGCTTTATAATGTCTGGCCAACGGTATAGATTAATAGCGTGCGGGCAAATTGAGGCATTTCGGAATGATTTTTACAGTGAACGCTCCAGGAAATTCGAATGTTAGGTGAATTAAACCCTTGTGGAGGTGGCGACCCAATTCCGTTGCTTTCCGAGGTTCTGATGATTGGCCGCCGCAGCCGATGTGATATCACATTGAAGTTCCCCAACATTTCATCTCACCATTGCCAATTAGAGTTTCTCAATGGCTATTGGCGTGTGCGCGACATGAATAGCCGCAACGGGATTAAAGTGAATGGCGAGCGGTGTGACATGAAGTGGTTACTTCCAGGAGATCAACTTTCGGTTGCCAAGCACGAATTTGAAATCCAGTATATCCCTCAATCCGATGAGCCACCGCCGGAAGATGATAATCCTTTTGAACTGAGCCTGATGGAGAAAGCAGGTCTCGTGAGCCCGGAATCCCGTCCGAAACGACCAATGGCACCTCCCGCTCAGAAACCCAAAGAGATCGAGCTACCTCAAGACGAATCAGAAATGACTGATGACGAATTAGGTTTGAAATTTTTGATTGATCTGGATGACGAGCAGAGTGATTCATGATGAATTTCAAACCATGGTTATGGAACCGAGTTTGTTGTGGGTAAGAAAAAAGGAAAAAAAATCCGGGTTGCGTTTAAAAAAAATCGCCAGAAAAAAGCCCGGAACAATAAGCTTTCTAGCCACCAAGTTGATGAGCAGATCGATTCGCAATACATGGATGCATCCGAACGGCTTTCGGGTAAAGGTGATCTGACGCGACACCGCACAGTGATGGGAGTGGAGCAGGAAACCGAAGATGGTACCGCGATTGTAATCGACATTGATGAGAGTACCTGCCTCAAAGGTCGGGTCATTCAGTCCCAAGGGTTGAACTCAATCGTGCAGGCCGAAGATGCTACTCGATATGATTGCACCGTCCGACGGCTCGTCAGAACCATGTCCCGCGATGATCGCAATGCCGTGGTTGCTGGTGACCATGTATTGATCAGACCGGACGGAGATGAAAACCAGGCAGTCATCGAACGGGTGGAACCAAGACGCTCGTATCTCTCACGGGGTAGTAAACGCCGCGAGCATATTCTGGTTAGTAATATCGATCAAGCTGTGATTGTTGTTTCAGCCGCTGATCCTCCGCTGAAACCCTCACTCATTGATCGTTTCCTCATCAGTTCGGAAAAGGGAAATATTCATTCCATCATTTGCATTAATAAAAATGATCTCATTGATCCTGTGGAGTTTCAGCCGTTAATTGGGGTTTACTCACAGTTAGGATATGACGTTGTTTTGACGAGTGTTGTAGATGGAACCGGTATACCACGTCTACGATCTCTACTCAAAGGAAAGCAGTCTGTGTTTTCCGGCCAAAGCGGTGTAGGAAAATCATCTTTGCTGAATGAAATTGACAGTCGGTTGACGTTGGAAACCGCAGAGATCAGCCAGGAGAATCGAAAAGGGCGACACACAACACGCTCGGCAGTCTTACTGGAAATTGAAAGCGGGGGCTGGGTCGTGGATACGCCAGGCATCCGGCAGTTAGAACTGTGGGATGTGATTCCGGAAGAAGTCGAAGGTTTCTTCCGTGACTTCTGTCCCTTTATCCCCCAATGCCGCTTCCCGGATTGTTCGCATACACATGAGACCGGATGTGGTGTGAAACGTGCGGTCGCCAATGATTTCATTTCCCGACAGCGCTACCAAAGCTATTTGAAAATTATTGCCGGTGATGCAGCGCGACCCGTTTATCATTAATCATAGTAGGATTGTCAGCCTGTCTGAGGCTAGAAGCACGCACTTTCTAGTGCAGATCAGTTGAACCTCAACACTGACTTGCGTAGACTCAGAGTGGCTGCCTTTTTGTAAAGCTTGTTAATGATTAAGCCTGCAAATGGTG
>JAJDEK010000467.1 GCA_029259875.1 Planctomycetaceae bacterium | reverse complement strand
ACACTCATTCAGAAATCACATCAGCACTCTCTGGGGTCAAAGGAACAGAATCTGCAATATTCAATGGACGTCCAACTCATGAGGTAGATTGACCAAGAGTCCTTCATAGCTAGAATGTTAATAGAAATGCGGCGATCCTTTGAAAGAAAATTGCTAAGTTCCCCCATGGAATACCATCAAACTTGATAGTACTCTGATACGCAAGGATTCCAGAATCATGCCACGATATATTCGTAGTGCTCACGGCTCAAGGAATTCATCGCTAAAAATGCGTTTGGTGATTGCCGCAGGGATCGCACTGTTTACATTCATTTCTTTCATGATGAAGAGTGACCTTAATGAAATCACAGGTGAGAAACAAATCGTCGCGCTCACCGAACAACAGGAAGTTGCATTAGGATTGCAGGCACTGCCCACGATTCTCAATCGACATCACGGGGAACATCCAGATCAGAAGGCTCAGGCAGATGTTGATCGGGTCGGGAATCGGCTACTTCAGAATTTAAATCAATCATTGCAAAAAGCAGGACGTCAGAACCCCTATCAGTTTGACTTTCACCTTCTTAATGATGACCAGGTCATTAATGCATTCGCTTTACCCGGAGGCCAAATTTTCATCACAGCCGCACTCTACCAACAACTTGAATCGGAAGGGCAATTAGCAGGCGTACTCGGGCACGAAATTGGGCATGTTCTGTCAAGACATGGAGCTCAACAAATGGCCAAACAGGAATTAACACAAGGGTTGGCGGGAGCCGCTGGTGTGGCAGGGGGTGATGTTAACAGCGCCCAAATGGCTCTAATGATCGGATCAATGGTTAATATGAAATATGGGAGAAGTGATGAACTGGAATCAGACCGTTGGGGAGTTAAATTACTGGTGATGTCCGGCTACGATCCCTACGCGATGATTGGTGTTATGGATATTCTAAAGCGATCTGCAGGGGCAGGCAGACAACCGGAAATTTTCAGCACCCATCCTGATCCGGGAAACCGTATCGAACGCATCAAAAACTATATCCAATATTCTTTTCCGTCTGGCCTTCCCGCTGATCTGGAGCCGTAATTCGGGCACGTTCTTTTAGCCTCTGAGACTAGCTAATTGACATCATTTTGCTGATTTTCGTAGTAATACACACATTTTTTATTTGGTCTTAATACACAGACTGAACAAAATATCTGATAGAATTATTATAGTGAATTGACATCGTATAAATATAAGCTATCATGAAAGCAGAACGTGCTTAAGCTACTATTAGTATTGACGCTATGAGATTGTTTTGATAAACACTACAAAATAAAGAGTCTCTAGTAAGCCGTTTTTTCAAATGAGGATCTCACCCGCTTTTGAGATCATTTTTCATTAACCAGTATTTAATATCGCTGGTAACCAAATTGGCTGTAAAAGTAAGTTGAGTCGTTTCCAGCGGGGCGTTTTTTCTCAACAGCATCACTCCTGAAATCATTTAGGGGCTTCTAACTCTTGAAATTTTTTCTCTTTCGTAAATGCGCTAAGGGATATTCCAATAGTCAAACCAATTAAGGCTAAACGCTGGAATTTAACTTCAACTTCGTATTAGAATATATTGCTTGTTTGAAGCTTTTGTTAAAATAAATATTGCAGATGTTTTCTTGTTCTGTTCTTTCTTATGATTCGGAACAGAGTCAATGGCTTAATCAATAATGGAAGCCGACCCACTTATTAAAACATTTAAAAGTTCCTTATTTGCAACCATTTATTGGTTGACGGAACTTGATTGAAACGATTGAATTTCAAAGTATCTGTTTTTGACAACAATATTTTTTGCCTGAAAGGATATCGGCAAGGCGATCACCCAACATGAGGCATTCGTCAACACGCTTTTTTAAAGCTCACTGTTCTCAATGCCTGGGCTAAACCGCTATGAAATTTCATAAGCGATTGTCCTAATTAGTAGGAATGAACAGACCACGAAGGTCGAGTCCAAATACTGGGCAAATTATTCCTCTGCGTGAATCTTTCTTCATGAGATCAAGACTAGGCCAGATACACTTTAAGGCACTTGTCAGGTTTCCGCTGAGTTAAGAATCGGCTAGTTCCGAAGTATGCCAAATGCATTCAAGCATCATTGCAGGCTCCATACTGCCAATGAGTTCGGCTTGGATTCGTAATCGGCTGCTTCGTGATACATTCATGCCGTAGTTGTGTCACTAATTACTTCGTTACTATTTTAAAATGATTTGGTTTTCTGTATGGCTGCAAAAAGTTCTGAAACTTCAGACAAACCCAAACGTCGAAGAACTCCAAAGACACAAAAAAAAGTAGAGAACTCGGAAGAAGACACTCATAACAAAAATGAAACCGATGATCTGCAAGATGAATACCATCGTAAAGCAGAAGATAATCTCGAAATTTTCGAAAGTTATCAATCATCCAAGAGCGAAACAGAACCAGAAAGCATGTCAGACACACCTGCTGAATCCACAAGCGATAACAACTCCGAAAAATCTGATAGTGACCAATCTGATAAAACAGGTGGTAATCGACGCAGACGAAGGAGAAGAAGAAAATCAGATGGCTCTGGTCCAGGCACCAGCAGTCAAGGGCAAGGTCAAAGCCAAGGCCAAGCTCGTCAAGGCGGCCATAATAATCGGGGTCGCAGCAACAACAATAATAGGGGGGGGCGATCTCGTACTGGTACTGGCGGAAGAAATCAATCCCGGCGCCCCCGTTCTACTTCATCTGCAGCCAATGAGAACATTTCAGGAACCATCGAAGGTGTTCTTGAACTGCACCCCAAAGCTTACGGTTTTATTAGAGATCCAAAAGCCAATTATAAAGCACAAGACTCGGATGCATTCGTCTCCAGTTCTCTTATTGAAAAACATAATCTTCGTGAAGGCATCCTGATTCGAGGAGAAGTCGGCCCGGGCACAAGAGGGCAGGGGCCACGATTAAAAAGTATCGAATCAATTGATGGTCGAACTATTGAACAATACATGGAAATCAAGCGTTTCGATGAACTGACTCCTATTAATCCATTCGAGCAGATTAAGCTTGAAACTGGGCCCATGCCAATTACGATGCGCGTAATGGATCTGCTCACACCAATCGGAAAAGGTCAAAGGGCACTCGTCGTTGCCCCCCCCCGAACCGGGAAGACGATGCTGTTACAAGATATCGCAGAGGCTGTCAGTAAAAACCATCCTGAAATCCGCCTGATGGTCTTATTGATCGATGAACGACCAGAAGAAGTCACAGAAATGGAACGTTCTATTAAAGGCGAAGTTATTTCTTCTTCAATGGACCGAGATGTCGAAAGCCATGTTCGTACAAGTCAACTCATTTTTGAACGTGGAAAACGCTTGGCAGAAGCAGGAGAAGATGCTTTTATCCTCTTAGACAGCATCACCCGAACTGCTCGTGCATTTAATAAATGGGTTGGTAATACAGGCCGTACTATGAGCGGTGGGCTGGATGTCAAAGCAATGGACATTCCTAAAAAGATGTTTGGAACCGCACGTCGCTTTGATGAAGGTGGTTCTCTGACTGTTCTAGGTACAGCACTGATTGACACTGGCAGCCGCATGGATGAAGTCATTTTTCAAGAATTCAAAGGAACCGGAAATATGGAAATGGTTCTCAGCCGAGAACTCTCAGATCGTCGTATTTTCCCTTCTATTGACATCACACTTTCGGGTACGCGACGTGAAGAAAAAATCCTGGATCCAGAAGTTCTAGATGGTGTTACGATGCTTCGCAGAAGTTTAATTTCATTAAACCCTGTCGAAGCCATGGAACAGCTCAGTAGTACACTCAAAAAGTTTCCTACGAACGAAGAATTTCTGGAAAAAATTCGAGCGATTCTGTAATGCTTTATGGCTAGATTCAGTTACTGATTCATAGAGGAAGCCCAGTAGAGATGCTCTGTCTGTAACAGCACGCTCGTACAAACGTCTTCTAAGTTTAACTTATCCAAAGTTAAACTTAGATTCTATGCAGACAGAATCGCCTCAGTCCACTTAGAAGATTCTATCTAAGCCGTGATTAATTGGACTCGATAACATCTGAATGCTCCTCTCGCATTCTCATTTGGAAATTGTGCGAACGAATCAGAACTTATCACTTGAATTCTAGTATCTAAGCGATTCTGATAACGCTACCATTCTAATTTGGGGGCGTCCTCTTTACCAAAATGTTAGCTCATATCTTACAATAACCATCGGGTAATATAATTGAGAACTAAGAGATTAAAAACTCCCTAGAGAAGTACATTCTATACAAAACCAGTTTTAACCCCCTGTTTTCCAACTTCAGATTGTAAGAACATGGTATTGAACTACAGAAATTTCTTTGGTGATCTTCATAACCATAATCAAGTGGGCTATGCACTAGGCTCTCTGGATCGATCCTTTGAAATTGCTCGAAATCATCTCGATTTT
>JAJDEK010000466.1 GCA_029259875.1 Planctomycetaceae bacterium | reverse complement strand
CGAATCGTCAGAGCTAAATGAGAGCCAGCATTACCAATCTCTGCTTCCCAATACCCACTGTGATCATTAAATGATTTGAACAAGATTAAATAAGCTGCAAAACATAGAATGATAAAGATAGCAACGCGAAACCACATATTCTGAGGAGACTGTTTTGGGGCTGACATGAAACATCGCTTTCTACCAAACTGGTCTTTTTGCTCATTTGTTTAAGGATCAACAAATTGCTGCAGATGTTGTTCGAGTTCGTTCCATTCTTTGATGACATGTTGATGGATTTCCGGATCAGAATAATAAGGATGTCCGCTAGCGACACAGGCATCGATCGATTCTTTCACCTGAACAATCAACACCAACACGCGTGGCGCAAGCTGTAACAACTCTGGTAGACTCTCTTCGGTAAACTGAAACTGGATCGCAGATCCCAGTCCCAGAATCTGGCACCACTCACTCCCATTCTCTTCGCTCCAGACCGGGGTGACCAGCAGATAGCGTTCGAGTACTGGGAAATAATAGACAAACGCCTTGTCCCCCATCCACATAAAATCTTCTGAGTATGCACCGGGATGCTCCAAAAATTTCTGGTACGCCTCCGCCAGAGTCAACCCGCCAAAGTTCCTCCAGGCAGACTGCGCATCCAGATCACCTTCATAAGGATCAAAGTCCCGTTCGCCGGGCGGGGGACCGGATTTATTTTGAAATTGATTTTGTGTCATGCTACTTCATATCTCTCTAAACCCAAACCACCCATTAATCGACAGCGCTCGTCAGGGATTTGGTCTTTGTCTGTCACAAGCTTACTTTTCAAGAAACCAAGAATCTACTAAACCAGATCACCCAATCATCAACAATGCAAGATAGGGCACAAGACTGAAGACAATAAAGACAATTTTAAAGAAGCCGATCAATGCGTAGATCACCACGTTAAAGGTTTCCCGGGGAATCGGAAACCAGGCCTTTTGCGTACGATACACTAAATCCGGAGCGAACAGAAAAAACACTGTCCACAGAAGTAAGATACCAGCATTAAAAATAGTGCACCACATAAAGAATGTTGTCAGCGTCTGAATGTCCATCGTGTGCTTCCTTTTTTTCGCCCTTCGTTGAGAATAAACCTAAAGCATCAGCAAAATGTAACTGGCTTCTCACTAATATCATTATATCTTACTTAAGCCGACAGTGTGAGTGTTTCAAGTTTTCGCTCCATAAATCACAACGTTGAAATAGGTGATCATTGAAGGAGGTCACTCTCTGATACTCGCTTATTCCCTCGCAGTGGTAGCCCCCACAAACGATATGCGGCAATTCCATCCTGTATTCCTGAGAAAAGAACGAGTACCGCCATCACAGCCATAACCAAACGTAAAAAGTCTGGTACGCTGGCTGGCTCGTATGTGATTTGAGTAGCAAAAGTTCGCCATGCACCGGCACCATAACAAACAGCAGTCACAAAGGCGCCAAATAACATCGCCAGGATGATGTGCAACACATATTCTCCGCCTGGTAATCCACCAAAGAAACGGCGGCTCTTGCGCTCCAATGCAAAATCGACGATGGAGATCGCAACATCAAAAACAAACACAGCAATGAGTCCCCAAAAGTACATACCATGTAAGGCAGCGTTTGGAACCACGAGAAATAATAGCGCGTAAGTCGGCCCACGGAGACTATGCACGATTAGTTCAAGACGAGAATCGGGGTGCGAACGAATTCCGTGTGCAAAACTGTGATAGAACGCAATATCGGTTGCCCCCAGACAGCCGATCACAAAAAGCAAGTAGGTTGCCACTTCCATCGGTTAATTACCTGTCAATTGGGTTGAAGCGGTAAGTCGAACCAATTCATCACTGTCTGCCATACGTTCTAATGCCTGATTGCGAAATGCAAACAGAGAACGAATTGAAGGCGCTGCCAAGTGCCGTGTTACCGGTTCGCCTCCATACTGCCACGATAACCGGATAGCAAGTCGATCCCGAATGATCGTCTTCTCTCCCACTGGTTCAAACTCATGAATGTGAGTAAACAATGAAAACGGGCCGTGGATCAATTCCTCTCCAAAACGGTGCGGTGGCTCGTAGATCGTGTGACGGAATCCTAACACCAGAGGAATACAACCCGCCATTGTTTGTTCGATCCAGGTCGTTGCCCCCGGATGGATGGTCCCCTCATGGTGCAGTAACCGGAAACCAGGCCACCCCGCGTGTAATCGACTCAGATGAGCTGGATTTTCATGAAAGCGAAATACCGTTTCGAGCGAAGCTGATACTAGCTGTTCAAAACGAAACTCCATTAAAGCTCACTTTCTGTTTAATAGAAAAGATCAGCAATCGACACAAAACTCTGCAAGCCGGTTAGATCTGCAATCGTGAAACACTCGGTTCGTCAATATCTTGTGGATGTTCGAGCGCGGCCTGAATGCCCGCTTTGACTCCAGCCACTGATGTTTCGACTGACATACTGGGCGCGCCCAGATTCTCATCCAGCGCCGCCACATTTGGCAGGCATGGTAGATGAATCCAGCCCGCACGAATGGGCATTTGCTCTTTGGAAATATGATGCAGAACCCCATACATCAGATGATTACAGCAGAACGTACCTGCCGCATCCGAGATATCAGAGGGAATACCAGCAGCACGCATCGCCTTGACCATCGCACGTAATGGCAGCGTGGTGTAATAAGCTGCTGGTCCATCAGTTACCGTTGGTTGTCCCTGTAGCACATTGCCCGCATTGTCTGCTAACTGATAGCGTGTCCCGTCATTGAAATTTTGCGCGAGTCGTTCGACCGTGATCATTGCCCGACCGCCATATTCGCCCAGCATGATCACCAGTTCCGGCTGCACTTCAGCAATCGCAGCACAAACAAAGTCGATGCTTTCAAAAAACACATTCGGCACGATACGGGATACAATTTCAGCTTCGCCAACCACAGTGCCATCCAGAGCTCTCGCTACTAACTCTGCCGGATTGGTGGGCGTATTCCCGAATGCTTCGAAACCTGTCAATAATACGTTCGCCATCTGGGGTTCTTCCTGATCCTGAATCGATTTGTCTATAGAGTCTGTATCAACATTCATTTGATAGCATCATAGATTACCGATTCCTACATTCTCAAGCCAGACCGAATCATTATGAGAGGAAAGCAGGGCAGGGAGTTGGGGCAATTTGAATTCACTTTTGTAAAATTGCAGTAGAAGAGCGTTCCTTTACTTTTAGCGCTGCTTTGGCAATATTCCGGAGCATGCCGGAGAAGACAAAGTAATGCAACGGGCAAACCGCGTACCAGTACAAACGGCCGAGCAGACCGATGGGATCATAAATCGCCGTTTGCGTAATGGTGGAAGATTGATCGTCGCCCGTCACTTGGAATTCCAACCACGCGCGACCGGGGAGTTTCATCTCAGCAACCAGCCGCAGACGATGCTCAGGCTCATAGGCTTCCACGCGCCAGAAGTCGACGGTATCGCCGACCCGTAGATTTTCCGCATGCAAGCGTCCGCGTCGCATGCCGACGCCTCCCACGAGTAAATCCATGAAGCCCCGCAAATGCCATAACCAGTTGCAGGCATACCAGCCGGTGTCACCACCGATCCGCTGAATCGGCTGAAACGCAATCGAGGGAGGGCAGGCGACTTGTCTCGTTCGCGAATCAACGAGTCTTGTACCAAATCGTACTCCCACCCAGATAGGAAGTGCGCCCGAAGAGGAAAGGGCATCAGACCACCGCGTTTCTGCGAATGCTTTGTCTTCATTCGCCAGTGCACGACGAATGGCCTGTTCAATGCCCATCGGTTGGATGTTAAATACTTTCAACGCAGATTCATCTCGAACTACCGTGGAATGCACGATGCTTTCGATTAGTTTACGCCCAATGCGCGCGTACAATGGTGTTACCAATCCCAGCCACAGGCTTGAAAGATAGGGCGTCAGCACAGGCACCGGAATCATCCGAATCCGTAGATCGCGGCACTTGGCATAAACCCGCATAATATCGGCGTAAGAATCCTGATCTGCGCCACCAATCTCATAGATTCGATAGTCAGAGAGCGGCAAGTGGATGGCTGCTGTAAGATAGCCAATCAAATCTTCAATGGCGATCGGCTGCGCATTCCGCATCACCCATTTGGGCGTAATCATGATCGGCAGTCGTTCCACCAACGAACGAATCATCTCAAATGACAGGCTGCCAGAGCCGATGACAATCGACGCCCGAAATTCAAGCACAGGCACTCCTGACTCGCGCAAGATCTCTCCTACCTCTTGTCGACTCCGTAGATGAGGCGAGAGTTCTTCATGTTCATCTCCCAGACCGCCCAGATAGATAATGCGTTCCACACCCGCAACGCGCGCTGCTTCTGCAAAATTACGAGCCGCCAGGCGATCATTTTCCTCAAACGAGCCTTTGACTCCCATCGAGTGAATCAGATAGTAGGCAACTTTCACTCCCTCCAGCACAGCATCGAGTGTTTCACGTTCGAGCACATCGCCGGCCACTACTTCTGTAGCAGTCGCAACCTTAGGCTGCAAAATTTCAGGACGTCGCGCCAAGCAGCGCACTCGATAACCACTCTGCTCCAGCACAGGCAGCAACCGCCCACCGACGTAGCCTGTTGCCCCTGTCAGGAGAATCAACCCTGGATCCGAAGTCGCGTCCCCATTCGATTCAGCTATCATAAATCATCGCTCCCGAATCACTCAGTTCACAATAGCTAGCATATTTCCAATATTCCAAACACTCGCGATTACAATTCGCTGAGATTCAGTCAAATCCTTGTTTCATAATATTACGAATCCTGGCTTTGACTGACGCTGCTTCATCTATCATCGCTTTTTCCAAAAGTCGCTTTACATCTACTGTATACGAAGGGTGTTGAATGGCAAGTTCATAAAATCCGTGATAGGCCCAAGCTCTGACGAATTTATTCTCATCAGCTAGGCAATCCCTCAGGAAAGGCTCGACCGCTTTGACTTTTGACTTCCGAATGGGCATAAATGGCAGACATTGCAAAATGTGCAGCTTCGTTTCCCAAAGTTCTAATTTGGGTAGCGATCTGTAAACACTTCCAATCTCTTGGAGAGTCAAATGTCCCTGATCTTCCAAGTATTTTTTTAA
>JAJDEK010000465.1 GCA_029259875.1 Planctomycetaceae bacterium | reverse complement strand
CGTATTTGATGCAATCGACCTGTTTGCGGAAACGCTCGCATCAACGAATAGTTTGGAAATCGTTCCAGCACCTCAAATTTTGTCAAAGCCGATTTCGCGCGCAACGCCTGTGGGTGTGTTGACATGCAAACTCCCGCTTGTGTGGGATGTTCGCCGATGGCATTGCGATTTTCAAATTGATCTTGTTGAGGATTGCCTCGAACAATCGCCAGGTACGATTTGCTGATTTGATTCTTCTGAAATTGAATCGACAGGCTGCGATGTGCCAAGTGCTCTTTTGCCACAATTAAAATTCCACTGGTGAATTGATCGAGGCGGTGCACAATACCTGGGCGTAACAGACTGCGAATTCCTGTTTGCTGATCCAGATAATACTGCAACGCGTTGGCTACGGTTCCAGACAGAATATTTCCAGCCGGATGTGCAATGATTCCGGGATGTTTGTTGATGATGATCAACCAGGCGTCTTCAAACAGAACCTCTAGTGGAATCGGTTCCGGTTCATAGGTTTTGTCTGGAGGTTCTACTAGTACGATGCTGATTTGTTGTCCGCGAAACACGCGCTGCAATGGATTGGCAGGTATATCATTGACCTTGGCAAAACCTGCCTGCACGATGCGCTGTAAACGATGCGTTGAATAATTTCTGAAATGACGACTGAGGAACCGATCGATGCGGGCACCATCCAGGTATTCCTCGACAATCAGATCGGCTTCAAATGCAGGTTTCATCAAATTAGAAATCAGGCTTGTGCCAGATCGCGGAGTACTTTGTGCAAGATTCCGCCATTGCGATAGTATTCAACTTCAACCGGAGTATCCACGCGACACTGAGCGGTAAACAGAACCTGAGTACCATCTTCTTTAGTGGCAATCACGCGAATGGCTTGACCTGGTTTCAGATTGTCATCCAATTCAATGTCAAATGTTTCTGTTCCATCCAGTCCGAGTTCTTCGCGGCTTTCACCATCACGGAATTGCAAAGGTAGAACACCCATGCCGACCAGATTGGAACGATGGATTCGCTCGAACGAAGTGGCAATGACTGCTTTTACTCCCAAGAGAAAGGTTCCTTTGGCAGCCCAGTCGCGAGAGGAGCCCATCCCATAATCACCACCGGCTAATACCACTAGCGGTGTATTGGTTTCTTTGTATTTGAGCGACGCTTCATAAATGGAAGTCTGATCGCCTGAGGGTAGATAGGTGGTCACACCACCGCTGGTTCCGGGAGCTAGTAAATTACTGAGACGAATATTCGCAAAGGTTCCGCGCGTCATAACCCGATCATTACCACGGCGGCTGCCGTAGCTGTTGAAGTTTTCGGGAGTGACACCATTTTCCTGAAGATACTTACCAGCAGGAGAATCTGCTTTGATGGCACCAGCGGGAGAAATATGATCGGTAGTTACCGAGTCACCGACAGAGACGAGTACACGTGCTCCGTTGATGGAACCGATGGGAGCAGGAGTGGTTGGCATATCGACAAAGAACGGTGGTTCCTGCACGTAGGTACTTTTTTCATCCCAAGCAAAAATATCCCCATCGCCGCCATTGATGGCCTGCCATTCAGGAGAACCTTCGGTTGCTTTACCGTACTGAGTGCGGAACATTTCCGGTGTAATTGAAGATTCCATAGCCGCATTGACTTCAGCCTGGGAAGGCCAGACATCTTTCAGGAAGACATTATTCCCCGCTTGATCCTGCCCCAGTGGCTCTGTGCTCAAATCGATATCGGTAGTTCCTGCCAAAGCGTAGGCAACGACCAGAGGGGGGCTTGCGAGATAGTTCGCACGCACATCAGGGCTGATGCGACCTTCGAAGTTGCGGTTCCCGGAAAGAACAGCGGAAGCAACGATGTCATTTTCATTGATGGCTTTAGAAATGGGAGGTGGCAGTGGCCCACTGTTACCAATACAAGTCGTACAGCCATAGCCAACCAGATTAAAGCCGAGTTGATCAAGGTAGGGTGTGAGTCCTGATTTATCCAAGTAATCTGTGACGACACGGCTACCGGGAGCCAAGCTCGTTTTGACCCAGGGTTTCCGTGTCAGACCTTTTTCAGCAGCTTTCTTTGCCAACAGGCCAGCACCAATCATCACTGACGGATTACTGGTGTTAGTACAACTTGTGATAGCGGCGATGACAACGGATCCATCTTTCAGATTGAAATCCTGGTCATCATATTCAACGGCGACACTCGTTTCTGAAGGATCGGGCTTACCGAAGGTTTTACTCAGATCGCTGTGCCATTGTGATTTCATGTCGGTTAAAGCAATTCGGTCCTGAGGACGTTTCGGTCCTGCAAGTGAAACTTCAATCGTGGAAAGATCGAGTTGCAAGCCACTCGTGAAACGAGGTTCGGGCGAACTTTCTGTTCGGAACAGACCTTGTGCTTTGTAGTAGCGTTCCACCAGGTCGACTTCAGCGGCCGTGCGTCCGGTACGTCGCATGTAATTCAGTGTCTCATCATCGACAGGGAAGAAACCGATGGTGGCACCATATTCAGGCGCCATATTGGCGATGGTAGCTCGGTCGGCCAGGCTCATGTTTGATAGTCCGGGGCCGTAAAATTCGACAAATTTGCCCACAACACCGTGTTCGCGCAACATCTGTACGATTCTGAGTACCAGGTCGGTGGCAGTGGCTCCTTCAGGAATTCCGCCTGTGAGTTTGAAACCAACAACTTCCGGAGTCAGCATATAGATTGGTTGTCCAAGCATGACTGCTTCGGCTTCAATGCCCCCAACTCCCCAACCAACAACACCCAGACCGTTGATCATTGTGGTATGACTATCGGTACCGACCAAACTGTCGGGATAAGCAACGCCATCTTTGGTGAGTACAACTTTGGCTAGATATTCCAGGTTGACCTGATGCACAATTCCAGTTGCCGGTGGTACGACACTGAAGTTATCTAATGCCTGCTGTCCCCAGCGGAGAAACTGATAACGTTCTTGATTGCGTTCGAATTCTTTTTCAACGTTGTGTTGCAGGGAGAATCTAGTCGCAAACTCATCGACTTGAACTGAATGGTCAATCACCAAGTCGCAGGGAACAAGCGGATTGATTTTTTGAGGATCACCGTCGAGACGCACCATAGCACTTCTGAGAGCGGCTAGATCAACAACAGCAGGAACGCCGGTGAAGTCCTGCAGCACTACACGACCTGGCTTGAAAGGGATTTCAACCGGGTTGGGAGATTCGGCACTCCAGTTGGCCAGATTATTGACATCGGCTTCGTTGACGACAAATCCATCGACGTTTCGCAGACACGATTCAAGTAAGACACGAATCGAATAGGGAAGCGTTTCAATTTCACCAATGCCATCATCAATCAGTTTCTGCAGGCGGAAATAACTTAGTTCACCGTCTGCTGTTTTTAATTGACCTTCCGCGCCAAAGGGATTTCCGGAAGCCATTAATCATCTCCTCAGTACTACATTAAATGGATTTATGAACGATGTCAGGTTGTCTTAGGGAACCTGTGTTTAGATCAATTTCTTATATGTCCTAGGTATGCTGCATTCTAGGAAGTCGTATCCCGATCGACAAACGGCTGAACTGCCAAAAAGTAAAACATCTGTAGAAGCTGGCGGTTCACGCTGAAGATTGGGAATAGCAGCTTCATTTTAACGAAAGCATACTTTATTTTCCATCGTGGATCTTTTTCACCTGTCGTTGCACACTTTCGACAATTTTGTCTTCGATTTCTTCAGACCAGCGGTGAGCAGGCATTCCATAGACGGCCATGGAG
>JAJDEK010000464.1 GCA_029259875.1 Planctomycetaceae bacterium | reverse complement strand
CGGTAAGTGTGGTTTTACCAGAGTCAATGTGAGCCGAAATTCCAATGTTTCGATACTTGTCCAGATTTTTCATGGCTTTGATGAACGTTTACTTAAGGTAACATGTTATGGATACAAAACGGACGGCAACATACCGACCTGATTAAAGAGCTCAATTCTTACAGGAACTTTTTGTGAGAAGAAACACTCAGGCTTTCACAGGGGATGGCCCTGCAAAATCGCATCACTCTACTGGTGTGATGGCTGATCCAGCAGGTTAGGTTAACATGGGATCACTATCATTGGGACATTCGCAAGTAGGCAATCTGAGCGTAAGGTGTGAGCGTAGAATCTTATCCTTGTATCGTCTTTGGAGGAAGAGGATTTTTGGTTAAATTCAGAAAACTCACTGATTTATTACTTAATTGGTCTAAACGGATCAATTTGAAATTGAAAGGTAAAAGAAACAGGGAGAGAATTCTGTGAATCTCTCCCTGTGCCTAAATATAAACTATAAATGGTTTTAAGCATTTTCATCCAAAACAGCTTGTGCTGCCGCCAACCGAGCAATTGGCACACGGAAGGGAGAGCAACTCACATAGTCAAGACCTAAAGTGTGGCAGAAAATAACACTGGCAGGGTCACCACCATGTTCACCACAAATACCGATTTTGAGGTCCGTGCGAGTCCCTCGGCCTCGTTCGACACCTGTTTCCATAAGACGTCCCACTCCATCCTGATCGATGGTCTGGAAAGGATCTGAGGGAATAATATCGTTTTCACGGTAATGACCGATGAATGTACCATAGTCATCACGGCTCATTCCGAGTGTCGTTTGTGTTAAGTCATTTGTTCCAAAGCTGAAGAATTCGGCCGTTTCAGCAATCTGGTCGGCACAAATCGCAGCACGAGGAAGCTCGACCATGGTTCCAACCATGTAATTGACTTTGACACCTTTCTCTGCGAGTACCTTTTCAGCTTCCTCACGAATAATGGCTGCCTGATTATCGAATTCAGTTTTGAATCCGGCTAGGGGAACCATGATTTCAGGATAGACGTCAACGCCTGAGCTTTGAACATCACAGGCTGCTTCCATAATGGCTCGTGCCTGCATGGCTGTAATTTCTGGATAAACAATCCCCAGACGGCAACCACGATGACCGAGCATCGGGTTTAGTTCATGAAGTTCTTCCACACGCCGACGAATAAAATCAACGGTCACTCCCAATTCATTAGCAAGTTCCTCAGCCAATGTTGGGTTTTCTTCAAGATGACGATCTGAGAGGAACTCATGTAATGGTGGGTCCAACAGACGAATGGTAACAGGGAGCCCATCCATGGCTTTGAAAATTCCCGCAAAGTCTTCCCGTTGGAAAGGCAGCAGCTTGTTGACTGCTTTGGTGCGGGATTCCACATCACCTGCGGCAATCATTTCGCGAATTTCAGCCAGATGATGGAAGAACATGTGCTCTGTGCGGCAGAGTCCGATGCCTTCAGCACCAAAGGAGATTGCTTCAGCAGCCTGATCTGGTTGATCGGCATTTGTGCGAACTTTTAGTTTACGAATTTCGTCAACCCAGCTCATCAACTGTTGATATCGGCCAAATGTTTCTGAATCTTCCGGTTTCATTGTTTTTGAAATCAACACTTCGACAATTTCACTTGGTTTTGTTTCAACTTTACCAGCGAAAACTTCCCCAGTGAAACCGTCGATACTGATCCAGTCACCTTTTTTAAGTACCTTATCTCCTGCGGTGATGGTTCCGGCTTCATTATCAATTTGGAGTTCTGAAGCTCCTACAATACAAGCTTTTCCCATCTGGCGGCTGACAAGAGCCGCGTGAGAACTGGCACCACCTAAGGCTGTCAGAATTCCCTTGGAGACACGCATGCCACGCAAGTCTTCAGGGCTGGTTTCTCTACGAACCAGAACCAGCTGTGCTGAGTTATCGTTATTGTAAATCGCTTCGGCATCTTCAGCACTGAAGCAGATATGGCCACAGGCTGCACCCGGACCAGCGTTGATCCCTTTGGTCAGAAGATTGCCTTCTTTGGCAGCTTTTTCTTTTTCTGCC
This sequence comes from Planctomycetaceae bacterium, assembly GCA_029259875.1. GTDB lineage: Bacteria > Planctomycetota > Planctomycetia > Planctomycetales > Planctomycetaceae > Gimesia. The sequence continues at coordinate 17,270 of JAJDEK010000464.1, read as the reverse complement.
GGATCAAAAATTGGTTGTAGTAATTGGTTCAAGTCATCAGCGGGAATACGTTTTTTCGTAATGGCCTGCTCCTTGCTGACGAGACCTTCATTGACCATATCAACGGCGATTCGCACGGCAGCAAAACCGGTTCGTTTTGCATTTCGTGTTTGCAGCATCCAAACCTTTCCACGTTGAATCGTGAACTCGATGTCCTGCACGTCTTTGTAGTGTTGTTCTAACTTCTGGCCGATTTCTTCGAGTTGCTTGTGACCTTCTGGTAGATCGGTACCCAAAGTTGCTTCAATCAGTTTGGGGGTACGAATACCAGCGACCACGTCTTCTCCCTGAGCATTGATCAGGTAGTCGCCACAGAAGCCGGGTTCCCCGGTTGAGCAGTTACGAGTCAGGCCGACACCAGTTGCACAGTCATCGCCCAGGTTTCCGTAGACCATTGCCTGCACGTTACAGGCAGTACCCCAGCTATGAGGAATACCATAATCACGACGGTAAACGAATGCACGGTCATTGGTCCAACTGCTGAAGACGGCTCCGATCGCACCCCAGATCTGTTCTTTTGGATCTGTGGGGAATTCAACGCCGGTCTCTTTTTTGATGAGAGCTTTGAATTCTGCGACTAATTCTTTGAGTTGTGCAGCAGTTAAATCAGAATCAAATTTGGCACCGGCCGCTTCGCGTTTGGCTTCCAATGCATGTTCGAAGGGATCATGGTCTGACCCTTTCATGCCGAGCACAACATCACCATACATTTGTACGAAACGACGGTAACTATCCCAGGCAAAGGCTTCATTTCCGGATTGTTTTGCCAATGCTTCGACAGTTACATCATTTAAGCCGATATTTAAAACAGTGTCCATCATACCGGGCATTGATTCGCGTGCACCAGAACGACAGGAAACCAGAAGCGGGTTAGTGTCGCAACCGAACTTAGCTCCCATTGCTTCTTCTACTTTTGCGAGCGATTCTTCAACCTGAGATTCGACTCCCTCGGGGTATTGACTATTGTTGTCACTATAATAGTTGCAAACTTCGGTGTTCAGAGTAAAACCGGCGGGAACTGGCAGCCCGATGTTGATCATTTCTGCCAGGTTAGCGCCTTTGCCTCCCAGAGTATTGCGCATTGTGGCGTCGCCATCTGATTTTCCAGCGCCGAAGAAGTACACATACTTTTTACCTGACATACTAAATTCCTCTTAATGTTAATCGATTAGGGCTTTGGTTCCTTCACGCAAAGAAACCGGTTGCTAACCAGTACATATTTATTGTTAAGAAGCTTGATGCTTCCTTTTAAGATGAGGGGCTGAGATTCAACACCCTCTCATATTCAGTTCCGGAAATCGCGGCCGCTTTTGTCTTTTAGGTAGACAGAGTCGTATTTGACGCTTGATATCCCGTTGATCCGAGTACTGCAAAATCATATTCAGGCTGGTCATTCTCGTTGATTATGCTTAAATCACTGTACGCCAAGCCATCGGTTTGCAGTATATTTACTAGGGACACTACCATTGCTTAGTCTCAGCGTCAAGCGACTGACCCTAATCGAGTTAAACGACATTCGAATTCTTCCGATCCAGGCAGAAGCATCACATTGAACACTAGAATTTCACTTTGTAATGATCCGAATGAATTAGCATGGAAATTGCTCCGAGCTTTGATAACATGAATGAAATGACTCTCTATTTCTATTGACTTTGCATTTCTCTCATTAACAATAAATCATATAAAAATAGTTACTTACGTATTTTGGTCTTACTCCGGGCTGCACCCATGATAGCGCGATTGATTCCTGTAAATGGAGGCCAGCCCATCGTTTTGAAAAATGATGTGACCGTTGTCGGTCGAAAATCTGATTTGTGTGACGTTCAGATTGATAAGAATAGTATTTCTAAGATTCACTGTGTCATTATCAAAACAGATGGTCTTCTATTTGTCCGCGATCTCTGTAGCACAAATGGGACACGCGTAAACGGTCAGAAGATAATTCGTGGTGCATTGTTACCGGGTGATGAATTATCGATCGCTTCCACGAAATACGAAGTCGAACTGTCCGGAGAGCATAAAGAAGACGATCCGCCGGCCGCGGTTCATCAGAGAACAGAAATGCTGACAGCATTTAACCTGGAAAACGTACAGGATCGTCTCGATTCGGACAGCGGGAACGAAATCAAATTGATTTCTGACTGATTTCTGCCGCACTATAAATCGTTGAGATTTACCATCAACTGGCTAGTTGCAGAGTTAGTTCTTCTTCATTGAGTGATACGATCGCAATCCCTAGTTTATCCGCCAGGTCAGCAACTTCTTGCTGATCAATCATTATCGTTTGGTTGCTTTCGATTGCCAGAACTCGTCCCCCAGCTTCGTGCATCGTTTGCAGAGTTTTAATACCGACAGTGGGAACATCGAATCGGCGATCCTGTTGTGGTTTAGCTACTTTGACGACAGAAAAACCACCTCGTTTACACAACTCGCCTGCACGTTGGATGGCCCGGTCTGTACCTTCAATCGCTTCAACGGCTATGACCGCTTTATCATTGATCACTATACTTTGTCCAATGTCTAATTGGCCCATTTGTTTGGCGATGTCCCATCCCATTTTAATGTCTTCCCATTGGGACGGACTGGGGTGCCTTTTGGTAAGAAATCCATGTTTCACTAGTAACTCCGGGCAATAATCCAAGGCAGATTCAAAGAACAAATTGTCGCGTTCAAACTCTTTGATGACAGCAAGTAACAAGGTATCATCTTTGCGGTCTTTTTTGGCATATCGATACCACATATGCAGGGTACGTAAGTCCGGTAGCAATTTAAAAATTCGGTACGGACTAAATAATACCGTTTTTTCGATTTTCCCCGCCATCACGATTTGTTTAACTTGTTCGTGATGAAATAGTTTGATCGCACGTCCGATGCGCGCCAAAGGGATCCAGTGGAACGTATCACACACATCCGTTAACTCTTCACTGGCCATCCCAAAAATACCGAGGCAACAAACGGAATATCCTTGCTTTCGAGCTTGTTCTGCAAACACGATTGGGAATCGGCCTGCTCCTGCTAAAAGCCCAATTTGTTTGAGAGGTTTTATATTAGTGGTTTGTACTTCATTCATCGATATGACAGGGTTTTACTCTGAATTATTTAAATAAATATGGGTTCAGATCAGTGCAGGTTTAAGCTGCAGATGATTCATTTTTTAATTCTTTAAATCGTTGAGTCAATTCTTGAAGGTGTTTTTCCAGATCACGAATTTGTTTTCTCATTTCCGGAACTTTTCGAATGGACATCACGATCTTTCGTTGTTCCCTTTCAGGAGCTGCTGGAGTTCCAATATGAACTTCTCCCGAGGGAATATCACGGTGAACGCCAGCGCGCGCTCCCAAGGTTGCTTTGTCTCCGATATGTACATGATCTGCAATTCCGACTTGGCCCGCACAGCGAACATAGTCTCCTGTAGTAATCGAACCTGCAAATCCAACTTGTGATGCGAAAGCGTTGTGTTTTCCAATCTCACAGTTGTGAGCAATCATGACTTGATTATCAATTTTTGATCCTTCACCAATTACAGTGGGACCGATCATGCCTCGATCGATTGTTGTGCCTGCTCCAATTTCGACATCATCTTCAATTTGCACACTTCCCAAGTGAGGAATTTTTATATAACGACCATTTTCAAATCGATAGCCGAAACCATCGCATCCCAGCACCGCAGTCGCATGTATGAGTACACGATTTGCTATATTCACATCGGGATATAAAACCGCGTTTGCATGAATGGCGACATCGTCTCCAATGATACAGTCATCACCAATATAAACACCGGGATAAATTCGGCAGTTGTTACCGATTTGAACTCCAGGACGAATCGTGACCTGGGGATAGATGTGGCAGTTCTCTCCAATTGTTGCTTCATCGCTAATCTGTGCCTCGGGTGAAATTCCGACTTCAGGCATTGAACGTGGGGGACGAAGCTTCTGTATTATTTTAATAAATGCGGCTTGTGCATCGACAATAGCCAGTGAGGCGAAGGGTGCTTCTTCAAATTCCTTTTGAAATGACTCTTCCAATCGTTTCTCAATGATTACAGCACCGGCATTACTTGATTGCAGTCGTTTTAGATTGAGTTCATCACCGACAAATGTTATGTCGTGCGGGCCTGCTTTCAGGACAGATTCTGCGCCATGTATTTCCAGTCGTTGATTACCTCTCGCTGGGCAATCTAGCGCTTGAGCGATCCACTCGACAGTCGTCGACATCAAGGAGTCCTTTCCAAAAGATGCACGTTATGAAATTCAATACTCAGTCTTATTTAGGGGAGTGAGCGACACCTTCATGGTGATATTGACGATTCTGTTCCCCTCAGATTCGGTTATAGGTCTGGCTTTTACCTGATAAAGCGAAAGTAACGCAAGAGCATTTTTAAAAATGGGGCATGATCCGCTACTAGTCGTTATTTTGTTAAGTAGTAATGGTCATTATAGTTAAACTTTGTAGCGTGGGCGTGGACTGACCAAAATTTGGAAATGCAACTAGTAGCCAACAGCCGAAGAATAAGTTAGGATGTGATTTTGGCTGTTTTTGTCGTTTCCGGTTAATATCATCGTTTTATCAGTTTTTAAGCAATAAATCGGGATGACAACGGACTTTTATGGATACGTGGTATTTGCGATGTCGGTACGTGGAATTCGTGGTGCAACAACGGTAACTCAGGATAATTCTGCGGAGGTATTGTCCGCAACTCGTGGGCTACTTGAGCAGCTTCTTGTATCAAATCAAATCGATAGCTTTGAAGATATTGTATCTGTTTTTTTTACGACAACCCCAGATTTGACCTCAGCATTTCCGGCTGAAGCAGCACGCGAATTGGGCATGAAATCAGTTCCTTTGATTTGTGCTTCTGAAATCGCCGTAAAAGGCGCTATGCCTCGTTGCATTCGTGTGATGCTGCATGTGAATACAAGTCTAAAGCAATCAGAGGTCGTTCACGTCTACTTAAATGAGGCACAAAAACTCCGACCTGATGTTGCATCAGCACAGTGACTTTTAGCAATCTCGAATTGATCCAGGCAAAATATTAGAGTTTATTTGATTTTGTCCAGTTTAGGATCGGGTGGGTCGGTTCCGATGATTGCTTCTGTAGAAATCCATTCTAGAGGATCATTAGAATCCTTTTCATCTATGGTGAATGGGATCCCGTGTTCTTCAAGTGGGTCTGAAAGATTTTCAAGTGGATTTTTAAGAAATTCAGGAGGCAGTACCTCTTTGAGTTGATCCCAATGGGCTCTTACCAGATTGACATTTTCTGGTGGGATCTGAATGAGATGCTCTGCACGATTCACACGTGCGATCCACATTGCTTCATTTAGCGTGCGATGTCGTTCTTCTAGTGAGAGAGAAGAGAAAGGTCGCTTATCCAACTGAAGTTGATGAATAATTTTATTACCTTTCTGTATGATCGCCTCAAGATTTTGATCTTCGCGCAGTTGGTGACGACTGGCTGCCAGACCGAGAGCCAATGTAATGCTGATGAACTGGTCTTTAGACATCTCCCTACGGTGAAGTGCTTTTTTCAACGTTCGGTTTCGAATCCCAAAATGATCACTAATCCGTTCTATTTCCCATAGTTGCGAGAGATTATTTTGCTCACTATTAACAAGATCTTCAATGGGTAACGAGCGAATATGACTCCAATTTGGAGCAGGGGCGTACACGGAAGGAAAAGGTGGGACTTTTTTTTGTGGTAATAGCTTGACAACTTTGAGGTATTTTTTCAGCTCGCTTTCCGTCACCTTTTCGTTGAGTTGCTTGAGTTCGGTGTAGTCGAGAGAACTATTAGAACAACCAACGTTGAAGAAAGACGTTATGAAACACAGACTACATAAGATCATAGAATCTATGATACGTAACAAGATTCTGTTCATATTAGTCATGGATAAAATCCAAAATCTGACTGCTGTTTTAGACACAGGTTTACGATCATGGTTTATTTAATTGAGCATTACGTACACGACATTTTATAAGATGCATTTCTACCATTATCGACACGTTTTAGTGGTGATTCGGATCCTCTCACAAGATTTACGAATATCAGGATTATATGGAATATACGTGGGCTGTTAGCGTGGACTCAAAAGGAAAATGAATCTCTGCATTCAAGCAATTATCCGGGGGGGAAGTGAAAACCGGTAATTCTGTTTACCGTTGCGACACAGACAACAGCTTGAGTGATCAAAGCGACAATCCAAACAGATTGGAGTTTAAGAAAAGAGGATGGCGCAGAATTATTTAAAGTTGATTCGATCTGAATCATTTGCCAGTACGGGATTGTCATTATCAGGAACCACGGAAGAAATATTAACCAGAGGCGCGCTGCCTCTCCCATATTTTTTCCAGAGAGCCACAACAGTCCCAATACAATGGCACAGGAAAGTAATAGATTTTTTAACCGTGGGTCAAAGAACTCTTTTTCTTGATTGTTCAGAAAGAGTTTTTGGCAGTAGAAAGATCTCACAACAAGCCAAGCTACGGGTAAGCCAAGTGCCAGACTAATTTCAATCGGATTCACCAGTAGCCATTTCCAGTAGGTGCGTGGATATTGCAGATAAAAGCCGGCATGATTTTGTAGATTTAAGGTCCATACCTTTAGCAAGTTGAGATCAAACATCATTGCCATCAAGAGCGTGGGAATCAACAAACCTATAAGCCCATAAAAACCAGCTGAAAAAAGCTGCTTCCAGCGAGGTTTATGTTGGCTTTTATCCAAGTGAAGATACCAAACTTCAATTATGCAATAAAATGCAGCGCAGAGCGCTACGGGGAGAAAGGCAAGTGTCAGAAAAAAGCCGATCCAAAGTAATAAACCAGCAAGTACAAAAAGCAGCCTGGAGTTGTGTCTCCAAGCAACAACCCAGAGGTATAAAAACAGAACCGCGATGATGGAATAGAGTGCATCTGATTTCGGTTGAAAAATCAATGTGGCTGGTATCAACGGCCAGAATGCGGCTACTTGCCAACTTACTTCGCGTGAAGTGAATTCCCGTGACAACCAAAAAAGAGGAATCACAGAGAGAGAGGACATAGCCAATGTGATGAGAGTTGCTAACCAGAGCACGGCGCTATCGAGTTTTGTGAAAGGATTCTCAGATGTGGCAGTGATTTGAGTAATCGTTTCTGTTGCTTCATGGAAAGAGACTGGTTGTGAATTGAGAAGCAATGACTGTAGTTCGGGAAAGCTCTCGCAAAGCTGTATTAGACCGAGATAAAACAGAGAGAGTCCAGGGGGATGAGTTCCTTCATGCAGCACATCTCCCTGTTCCATTTTCTCTTCATAATTTTCAATGAAGTCTCTGACATCAGAAATCCCCTCTCGCGCTTCGGTAAAATAACCTGAGGAGCCTTTATAAAAGAGCACGAAAGGGGCTTTTGAGAGTCGGTACTCAGCGGGGGGGCTGTCTTGTAATAAGAGAGACCAGACAATTCCCATAGCGGCCAATCCCAGAAGCCAAATCGATAATTCCCAGCGGTAGCAGAACTTGATTCGAGAGAGCGCAATCAGAGTTGCCAATAAATAAACACCGAACGTAATTCCTGAGACAATCCACCCGGGAATCATTTCTGGTCCCACAAAAGGTAGTCGTTGCCAAGTCCATTCTCCTGTAATTCCCAGTGGTATCTTTAAAAACCAGAAAAAGCAGATTGTAACAATGGCTGTGAGCAGGAAAGGTAAGAAAGTTCGTAATCGCATTGACTAGCCAGATTGAAAACTGAGATCAAACAGTTTGCAAAATAATGTAAGATGTTGCGGCTTCAATAATGAAGAATCATAAATCGTTAATCAGTAAACAAAACGATGCAGGTGATATTGTCTTTAGACCCTCCTTCTTGTGCCGCTTTCACAATTTCCTCAGCTGTAGCCTGTGGATCATCTAGCTTTCCGAGCAGCTCCTGCAAATTTTCGTCCGGAAGTCCATCGGTTACTCCGTCTGAGCAAAGGATAATGCGATCTTGGGGTAAAGGATCTAGCTGTCGTGCTTGCGTGCCTGCACTGCCATCTTTAGTACCCAGATATCGATAGAGTACATTTTTGTATCGATGCGTTTGTGCTTCTTCTTCCGTAATGGTTCCAGCATCGACCAACGCTTGCGTCAGAGAATGATCTGTGGTTAACTGATGCAGCGTATTATTTCTTAATAGATAAACACGACTATCACCAACGCCTCCAATGAAAAATTTTTCATTGACCTGAACGACAAAGACGATCGTCGTTCCCATACTCCGACAATTAGGGTCCACTTCTCCAAGCGCCATAATCTCTGCGTTGGCATGAGAGACTGCCGCATCAATGGACTGGATCACGTTTTCTGAATTGTCATTCTCAAAATCGATCAGCTCGTTCAATTTTTCTGGAATCAATTCGATCGCTAACTGGCTGGCCTTTTCGCCTGCACTCTGTCCTCCCATACCGTCTGCAACCAGAAAGTATTTACTGAGTGAATCAATATAATAATTGTCCTCATTATTTTCGCGGAAATTTCCGGTAATGCTGACAGTGCCGTAACGAATTCCAACCATTAATAAGCCTGTTTTGCTCGCGATGATATATCAAGTAGAGGTTGAGATCTCATTCTCCAAACGCCAAATATCTTCGTCGCATCATAACATCTTTTACGGGAGATGGAAATTTTAAAAAGGCCGTATCTACGGGTTTTTTAATGTCTTATGAGAAATGTTAGGGACATACAGTTTGGACAAGGTCTCGCACTCCCAGTGTTGTTGAGCAAATAAAGAGCTCTCCGGCTTCAAATCCAGCACTAGTCCCCAGGAGTGTGTTCTGGCTTTCGACGAGACGAAATACGCGTTCTTTTTCAGGAGGAAATTGCGATTGATAGGCACGGATTGAGTCCAATTTTTGTTGCAGCGTTTCTGAAATATCGACGACAAATTGCCCGCTTCCTTCCGGATGATTCAAAGAACCAAAACCCAGGGGGTACCAGACTTGTTTTTTAATCGTGTGAGGTTCTGTATTGCTGAAATGTTCATTCCACTTGGTCAACCGGGAATAAAAAACGGCTGCATCGGTAATTTGCATAGCCTGCCAGTGATCCGGAGAAGCCATCGGCGTTTTTCCTGCCAACCCCAACACAACCTGTGGACGATATTTCCGAAAAAGCGTAGCCAAAGCCACACGGTTTTCAAAGTTGTCAAAAAGACGCCGATTCGTCAATTCTAATGTCTCTCGTACATGAACTCCCAGAATTTCTGCTGCCTTTTCTGCTTCTTTCAGTCTGGCTTCAGGACCCGGACTTAAGGGCGTTGGTTCACCATCAGTGAGATCAATGATTCCCACACGGTAACCTTGCAGGACGAGTTTTGCTAATGTACCGCCGCAGGCAATCTCAACATCATCAGGATGTGCACCAACGGCAATTACATCAAGTGGTTCTGGGAGATCCACATTCATAAGCTTTGTTCTCATACACTCTCGAAAAAGAGGTGTTTTTCTAGTCTTGATAAAAGGCTGGTGTTTTTCAATTATGAAATAACACCTATAGAACAGCTAGAACAGCATTGAAATCTATTCTTTGTGTTCAACGTGCATTCGTCAACGATAGAAACTTGAATATCTTGAGAATCGTAATAATCAAAGCCTAGTGATTTTACAGGTTCAATTGCAATTCTTTGTTAGTTTGGTTTCACGGAGTGGTGAAATTCTGGTTTAAGAATCGTGTAAGGCAAAGAATATTCTATTTGATTTTGTATATGAGAAAATAGAGAAACGACTCAAAGTCCTTCTCTAGTAGTGATTGAATCATTGGCCTGTGGTTTCAAAAAAATGCCTGGGGGAAAATTTAGTTGGCTTGTTTCTAACTTTCGGCCACTTTCTTTTCTGCTTCCATAATGACGTGCCTCGTTTGCTGTGGAGTAGATGCTTCACGTAATTGCTCGACAAAGTCCGGTAGCTGCATCATTCTCCCCAGCCTGGCAAGTACTGAAAGGTGCGTTGATGTGTCTGAACAGATCACAAGAAAAAAAATGTCTGTGAGTTTGCCATTGGGGGCGCCAAAAGGAATTCCGGTAAGTGTGCGCCCATACGCAATCAATTGATCACCCACTGCATCAGGAATCGAATTCCTGGGATGGGGAATGGCAATACCATTTTCAAAAGCGGTGGAATAGGCTTCTTCACGTTGTTGAACTGCCGTCAAGACAGTTGCAGGTTCCCAAATTTGCCAAGTTTTACCAGCAGTTTCAATCAGGGTTTCCAGAACTGACCTTTTTGTGCGGGCCTTTAGAGGAACTTCAGTTAATTCCTCCGGCATTAAACTGCTGATTAGATAATTTGAATCAAGTTGTGGCTGGGAATTGTTCTGTTCCACTTGTTCAAGTTCAGAGATCGTGTAGCCACGCATTTCTTTTTCTAACCAGTGTCTAATTTCAGTTGGATGGAATTGCCATTCTCCATTTACTTTACGGCCTGGAATTCTTCCTCTATTCGCTAGTTTTTCTAACTCGCGCCTATCTCTACCTAGCTGCTTTGATAAATCATTCAGGCTAAAAGGTTTGTGAGCCATTTCAGATTACCATATTTGGGGAGAAATTTAGGAATGTCAAATCAGCGACAATCTCTACTAAAATCAGTTTCTGAATGAAAAAAATAGGATTCCCTATACGCAATTTGGTCAGAAACAATGAATAGCAAAAATCATGGGAATGAAGTATCGGGCTGGGAAAAATTCACCATTGTGTCAAGTTAATGGATACTCTAAACGCTATGGTAACCCAAATGTGAGTGAGTAAGCAACATAATGGGATCAGTATCATGGTAGATCCTGGAAAACAGCTCTCGCAATGTCATACGGACTGTATCAGAATTCTGAAGATGTTTCTGTCTGGCATGCTAAGCGTAGTTGCGATAAGAGATTCGGATAATCCGAACGCCAGACCTGTTCTGACCAGATTTCCAGATCAAAAAAACCATCATAGCCAGCATCGGCAATGGCTTCGATGATATCAAAGTTAGAAAAAGAATTTTGAGGTGTTGTGTCAGAATTAAATTCAGAAATCTGAACTGAATTAATCAAAGAAGCAATTTCAGAAAGCAGGTCTTGTACTTTATTTTCATGACAAAGTTGAGTGGGGTCGAGAGCAATTCCTACAGCGGGATGATTACAGGCGTCGATGATTTCTAAAGCTGAATCTAAAGAATTGAGGAACGTCCAATTCTCCGCAAGAGGTAATGGCATTGTTTTTAAAGCCAGCTTGGTTCCATGTAAGGCAGCTGTATCGCCTAACCGTTTGAGTGCATCAATGGTCAATTTTTTCGCATGATTTCGTGTGTGTCCTGCGCGTGGACCACTTACTACTTGTACGGCAGCAGCATTCACTTGGCCGCCGAATTTGATTATTTGGATCGCATCTGAAATCGCTTCCTTGTAAGAATATTCGTTACCACCGGTAAATCCTCCAGCAAGGGAAATCGTCGAAACTTTCATTCCCGAATCAATGACTAGTTCAGCGGCCTGAGCCGGTTCAACATCAAGGATTTTTCGATTCCAGAGACCAATTGCTGGGACGCCTGTAGAAGATAAACCTAGTAGGCTTTCTTTAAGTGACCAGTGGTAGGTCGTGATTTGATGAACCGAGATTCGATCAAAAAGGGAAATTGAATGATTGGCATTTTGACATTCAATAGAGGATGTAGGAGAAGAGAACGAACTGACCTTACGCTGTGAGAGAAGCTCTTTAGTCACTCGGTCACCTGTAGTCTTGAGAAGAGATCAGGTATATATTTTCAATCAGATTTTATTGATCTAATTGTAAATAACGATAAGTTAACAACCAGGAAAATAATCCAAGAGGTTTTTTTACTATCCAATTCAGCGATAGCATTTCTCAGAGTATCATAGGGAATTGTAAAAACAATTCCATAGCAAAAGATCCAAGAGAACTTTTTGCTAAAGACCAATATTGCTTATCAACCGAGAAAGTCAACCGACATTGCCAAGCGTTTTAAAGAGTTCAAAAAAACTTTCTTTTTACGTTCTGTATGGTTAGGCATTTCATAAAATAAAAAGTAGGGGATTTGATGAATTGTTATACAGGCTAAATAGTTTTCACAGCAGAAAAATTTCGTAGTGCTTGGTATGAGTTATGAAAGACTGGAGGTGATTTAACCGGATCACGCGATCAGTTTTCAAAAAGGCCGTTTTTGGTTTGCAAAAAGATACAGTTCCGATACGAGCAGGAAAAATTGAGACCGAATTTTTCCTGCTCGTCCGAATGCAAACCATTAAAAAGCGGGAAATACCTTAAAGAAAAGGTACAATTCAAAAGTGCCTACGTGAATTTACCCACACAAACCGAAATGTCTCTTGCAAGAACAAGTAGCTCGATTAATGAATCGCTGATTGACACAAATTAACTGGCGATAATTTTCGTTTTCGGATCATCAGAAATATTGACCCAGACATGCACATGCGGAGCACCTCGGTAATGCCATACAAAGGCTGGTCCTTCGAGTCGCCAGTTGTCCCAAACTTGATCATTGCCGATATCACCGGATTGGTAGAAGGAAATTCGACATTGGTCCAGGCCTCCCTGTTTTTTGATACATTTTCGAACCTCACTTTGGTCAGAAGTTCGGAATGGCTCAATTAATGAGCTGAGAACTTTTTGCATCTCCTGTTTTTGATCGCGGGTCATATCAGCAATCTGAAGACCGGTGATCTTGTCGGCTGATTTTTTGAAATGAATTTTGGTTTCGCGAGGTGCCTTTGGAATCAAAGCGACCTTACGTTGTTTACCATCAAGAATTTTGTAGACGTGATTGGCTTTTAATGCTTGTTCCCAAAAAACGTTTCCGGGATGGTTGGCTTTTTCATTAAAGTCACTTGCTGCATGACCATAAAAAATGGGACCACCAAAAGCAAGGTGTTCTGCACTGTCTCCATCGCAGCGAACTGTTGTATGCCGCCCCGTCATTACAAATTGAAATTGATCTGTACCCGGAGTTCCAAAAATAGCAATCGATTGATCTTCACCATAACCTCCCTGATCATCTTGAAGCTGCTTTCGAATTTTTTTATGCCAACTGGGATCAAAGTGACCGAAGAAAATTGCTTCAATCATTTCCTGTTGATCTTTGTTAAAGAAATCACTGTTTACAATTGGCTCTGAAATATTCCAGTTTGCACGGATGTGTTGACGCAAGAGTCCATGTTTGTCTTTATGGTCCCAGCCAAAACAGACTTTAGATTTTTGCTTTGGTTTCAAGCTTTCATAAAGCTTCTTGACGAGAGGTTCAGGAACCGACTGAGGAGTACTTTCCGATTGTCCTGCAGTCAGTAGTCTGTCGGCACCAAGAAACTGTGTACCAGCTATAGCGGCTCCCATAGTTCTTACAAAATGACGCCGTGAAATTTGCTGAGAATCAGGACTAAAAGAATGCAGAGGAGAGAGAGAGTTGAATTCCATGAGAACACCAATCTTTTTTTATTTTGTGTTAAGGGGAGGCGCCGTTTGGCATATAGATTCAGTTTATCAACCATTTGGCTTAGTCGTCAAATAAAATCCCTGGGATTGATGTGGCGTTGGTCTTTAGACTGATGAGGCTCTGATATTGTCAGATCTGACTTAGTTACCAGGAAATACACAGATTTGTCCTTGGCAATCCACTCGAAGTGTTGGTAGTCTGGGTGGGGTGATTATGTGCAGTATTATGTGGGTTGGACATTTATGAAATCTAGTGGAAGCAGATACGGGTATAATTGAATGTTGATGAGTATAAGTTTAGAATACTTGGCTCTCTTATCTACATTTCCACAATCGGTTTCTTTTAACAGTCTAGTCGGGCAAAAAAAAGCGTGCTGAATTTTCATCGTCGAATTTGGGATAAGCTGGGACAGAAATCTATCTGTACGAAGCGAAATAAAATAAAGAAACGATTTTCTTTACTGCTTGTGATGGGCGGAGTGGTGTATTCTGTACTGGGAATATCTCTTGCCCATGCACAGGAAGCAACCCCTTCAGGAAAGGTGAGTCCCCCCCAAAAATCAGAGAAAGCAACTTCAGATACGAAAAAACTTCCCGGGCCTGAAAAGCTCTTAAATGGTGGAAATTTCTGGGATCACTGGAAATACATCAGCGAGGAGGAGAAAGAAGCCAACCGAAACCTCACCTGGAAAGTTGTAAGTGGTGGCAAAGATCAACCAAGTATTTTGATCTGCTCTGGTAAACCTTACGGTTATATTCGTACTCAAAAGTCATACGAAAATTTTCGATTCAGTATGGAGTGGATGTATCCCAGCGACCCCAATGCAAACAGCGGAATTTTATTGTTTACCTCTGGTCCCGATAAAGTCTGGCCCAAGGCGTTTCAAGTACAGTTGCATCGACCGGAAGCAGGCAATGTTTTTCCTACTCCAGGCAGTGGAGCCAAATCTGCGAACGGTCTTTCACCGGCAACTCCTTTGGATTTGCCGGTCGGAAAATGGCATAAATGCGTCTTGACGTGTCGGCAAGGAACGATTTCCGTCATGATCAATGGTGTGAAGCTGGGAGAAGTAACCGGCTGTGATCCCAGTAAAGGCGCAATTGCTCTCCAAAGTGAAGGGTCCGAGATTCATTTTCGGAATTTGATTGTGGAAATACTTCCACCCCCTGAACCAGTTGTGCCCCAAAAAACAACGGTTCCAAAGCAAGAGGCCACACCAGATTCAAATTGAATTCGGTTCTTACTTTTTGGGCTGACGCAATACTAAAGTAGGGCAAGGCGCGTGTCTGAGTACACGCTCAGCTACAGATCCTAATGCCAGCCTGGCGATGCCTGTATAGCCATGTGAGGGAATCACGATCAGTTCTATTCCGTTGTCTTTGGCAAAGTCTGCTAGTTTGATACCTGGATCACCGACCAGTGTTTGGAACGCAACTCCTTCAATTTGATGTTTTGCGAATTCTTCTTTTGCATATTTTTGTACATGGTCCGTTCGTTTTTCGTCTGTCAATCCTCCAAAGAGTACGCCTGGAGATACGAGATCCAAGGGAACCATCACGTGTACAACAGTCACGTTTGCAGGGTCTTCCGAAATTTGAATTGCCTTTGTGATTGCTTCCAAAGAGCTTTCAGAAAAATCGACAGGGACTAGGATTTTTTTTCCTGTGAAGTAACCCATGATGCAGTGCTTTCATAATGGAGAAGGGGTTGGCAAATAGCCAGTAGCCTGGATTGTATGAAATTACAACAGCAGGCGACAATGGTAATCTCTTTCGTGTTTCAATTAGTTTTTCTGGTTCTCAAACTCGCCAGACTTATATCTTTTCCAGTAATCGTCCAATTCTCTTTTTACTCGGTTCGAAAGTAAGAGCACACCCAGGATGTTAGGGAAGGCCATTCCCAGAATCATCAGATCACCAAAGTCTAAAACATTTGTTGCTGAAACAATTGAGCCAAGTACAACAAATACAAGGAACAGTACACGATAAGCGAGCGAAACGGATTTACTATCGCCAAACAGAAAGGCCCAGCACCGTTCGCCGTAGTAAGACCAAGATATCATAGTCGAATATGCGAATAAGATGACAGATACCGAAAGTACATATTGAAAGTAGGGGATCTGTGAGTTCATCGCTTCGGAAGTCAGAGCTGCGCCATTATTATCCTTGATCAGATCGGCATACTGGGGGTCATTATAGGCACCGGTAATAATCATCACGAGTGCTGTCATTGTGCAGATTACAATCGTATCGACAAACGGCCCCAACGAAGCAACGATTCCTTCTCGCACGGGATATTTAGTTTTTGCGGCCGAGTGTGCGATTGCTGCAGAACCAACCCCGGCTTCATTTGAAAAGGCAGCCCGTTTAAATCCAAGTATCAATACACCTAAAAAGCCACCATACAGGGCATTTTTGTCAAATGCACCCTCAATGATTGCTCTAAAAGAATCAGGGATTTTCTCGACATTGATTACTAGGATTGCCAGGCAAGCCAGAACGTAGATGCCGCACATCATGGGGACGATTTTTTCGGTTGTGCGTGCAATACTGCGAATGCCGCCGATAATGACGATACCTACAAAAAACGCCATTAGCAGGCCATAGACCCAACTATAATCCTTGAGTATGGGAATTGTTTCAGTGACAGCTCCCAGCGATTGTTTGACTTGAAACGAATTGCCACCTGCGAGTGAACCTCCGATACACAAGATGGCAAAGAAAACCGCTAAGAACTTTCCCAGTCCGGCTGCTGCCGAATTAGAAGGAAACTGTTCTTTTAAACCCTCTGAGAGATAACACATTGGCCCACCCATCACACGTCCGTCTGGACTAATGCGGCGATAAATTTGTGCCAACGTACATTCTGCAAACTTAGACGTCATGCCTAACAAGCCAGCCAGCATCATCCAGAACATTGCTCCGGGACCACCGGTAGCGATGGCAATCGCTACGCCAGCAATATTACCTAATCCAACAGTCGCGGAAAGGGCAGCAGTTAAGGCTTGGAAATGTGTGACTTCCCCTTCATCTTCCGGATCATCATACTTTCCAAGAACTAATAAAATGGCGTGTTTGAATGCACGTATATTAATAAAATTCATGCGGAAGGTGAAATAAGTGGCACCGATGATGAGCCATAGTACAGCCAGAGGAAACCCTTCTCCTTTTTGATATTGTTCAACTGTAAATGGAACAGGGTAAAAGAAAACACCGGCAACGATTCCATTGAACTTTCCAAATATCTCATCTACTTTTAATTCGATGCGTTTAAAGCCCTGTGGCTCTGGTTTTTCTGTTTTAGCGGCTGCTTTTTGAATGGCTTGCGTGGCTTCAGGGGAACGCTCTGCCGCTTTCAGTGTCGAAACAAATGGGTTCAGAATCAGGAGTATGAGAACTACTGCAAATATTAAACGAAGTATCAAAGTGACGGGGCTGTGTTGCCGGTCGAAATTCATAAAAGTCGATTCCCATTCGCAGGTAACAGTTGCCAGAGATAAAATGCCAGTGATAAAAAATCAAATCAGATTTAGATCTTTCGTTATGTTTCAAAGCGGAAAAAAATCTGATGTGTTACAGGATTTCGTTAAAATTGTGCTTGGATTCTGTTTTTTTTAGGACTGAACAAGGAATGAGTACCATTTTTCAATGGTTTCAACTCGTGTGCAGATCCCATAATTGTTGTATGAGACTATCAAATAACGGTTTACGTTCCAAGGTGATTCTTGAAAAAGTAGGATAAATACTCCTTGCTTTTGATATTGAATCTCAATTATTGAATT
>JAJDEK010000463.1 GCA_029259875.1 Planctomycetaceae bacterium | reverse complement strand
GCCATGATCCCCCAGCCTCCGTGAATTCGATCAAAAAAACGAACCGGCCAAGGTTTCCAGATGTCAAACAAACGGAACCAGAGAAACGCAATTAGTGAAATCCATAGAAAATTGCCATCGATGGGCCAATAAACGACAGGTAACAACACCACAGTAAACGCAGTAATTTCATCAAAGACAATGCAGCCAGGATCGTCTAATCCCAGAATTTTCGCTCCTCGATCACATACATAGACCCCAACCAAAAATAGAGCCACTGTGATCAGTAGATACACGGGAAACGCTAGATTACACCAAAGAATACCCATAACTAATAAAGGGCCTAACAGGCTACCAAACGTTCCGGGAGCGCGAGGTACATAGCCAATTCCCAGCCCTGTCGCTAACAACAGAATAAATTGCTCTTTGATGTTTCTCATAAATGATAACTAATAAACCAGCAAATTCTCTGCTGTGAGGGACGTGGAAAAAGTCACTATTCAAGATAATCTAACTCGTTTATACTTCATAAGAGGGCGATTTTCTCTAGTACAAATGAACAACACACTTTTCAATAATTGAAGAGCTAAGACCTTACAAGTCTGAACGATCCATTCCTTTAATTCATGGATCGTACCTGAACAACCCGATATTGCCAATTGGATTCAAGTGAAACCTACCAAACTTGGCATTCAGAATCTCTTCCTGTGAAGTTGGAATCTGAATGTCGTTTCGACCACATCAATCAGGATTGATTATATGACATCTCCAGAAGGCCCCAAGCTTTCCAAATTGGAAGCTCTGAAAGATGGCAGCCGCCAACTTCGTGGAACCATTGCTGAAGAATTACAGAATGATAGTGATGAATTCACTGGTGATTCTACTCAACTTTTGAAACATCACGGAACCTATCAACAGGATGACCGTGATTTGAGAAAGGCCAAAAATCCAGATGGAACTCGCAAGGGAAAAGCCTATAGCTGCATGATCCGAACCAGAGTTCCCGGAGGGAAAGTAACCGCAGAACAATTCCTGGCTGAATTGGATCTATCAGATCAGCTTGGAGATGGAACAGTCCGTTTGACAACACGCCAGGGATTTCAGTTGCATGGAGTCATCAAAGGCAACCTGAGAGCAGCTATCAAAGGCATCAACGCTTCCAAGCTAACAACTCTGGCGGCCTGTGGTGATGTTAACCGAAATGTAATGGCCTGCCCTGCTCCCTATAAGAATAATACCATCTTCGATTCTATGCAGGATATGGCGTATACCGTTGCAGAACACCTCAAACCAAAGACGACATCCTATTTTGACTTATGGATTACCGATGAAGAGGGCAACAAAACAAACGAGGCAGACTTCCAACCCGTAATAGAACCGATCTATGGTAAAGTCTACCTGCCCCGAAAATTCAAAATCGGCATCGCTCTTCCTGAAGACAATTGCGTTGACATTTATACGCAGGACATTGGCTTGCTGGCGATTGTGGAAAACGATGAAATCGTCGGATACAACTTCTACGTCGGCGGCGGTATGGGAGTCACTCCTAGTAATAAGAAGACCTATGCCGCTTTGGCTAAACCGCTTGGTTTCGTTGAAAATGACCAAGTGCTCGCCGTCGCCGAAGCAGTTGTCAAAGTCCAGCGTGATTTTGGTAATCGCGAAGATCGCAAACAAGCTCGTATGAAATACCTGGTCAATAACTGGGGCATCGAGAAGTTTCGGGAAAAGGTGGCTGAATATCTGGGCGCACCGATCACGGATCCTCGCCCTATTGAAGTGACGGGAATTGATGATCACATGGGATGGCACGACCAGGGAGACGGCAAATTATTCTTGGGGGTGAATATCGAAAATGGCCGCATCAAGGATGCAGGTGATCTCAGAATTAAGACCGGTCTGCGAAAGATTCTGGAAACGTACAAATTCGAAGCCCGAATCACTGCGAAGCAGAGTGTTATATTCTGCGATATTGATCCTTCAGACCGAGACGCCATCGATCAAATACTGGTAGATCATGGCATGAAAAAAGCTGATGAGTTGACCCTAATTCGTCGTTTCTCAATGTCCTGCCCTGCTTTGCCGATGTGTGGTCTATCGGTCACGGAATCGGAACGAGTCATGCCAGATCTGATCACAGAATTCGAACAAGAGCTGGCTCGCCAGGGACTTCAGGATGAGCGAATCTCTGTCAACATGACCGGCTGCCCGAACGGGTGTGCCCGCCCTTATATTCCGGATATTGGGCTGGTTGGAAAAGCGGTCGGCAAATACACCCTCTTTCTCGGAGGCAATTCTCTCGGGAACCGATTGGCATTTATCTATGACGACCTGGTTCCTTTGGGTGAAATCACCAGTCGACTCTCTCCTATCCTTGAATATTTTAAGGAAGAACGTCAGCCAGACGAATCATTTGGAGATTTCTGCCATCGCGTCGGTAAGGAATCTTTACAGGAAAAAGCAGGCTTGGCAGCGAAATAGTCAATATAGCCTGATATTGATATTATCACGTCATTTTCCTGAACCTTTGCAAAACGAAGCTGTCTTACATTTTACTAAAATCGACTCAGAACGGGTTGACCATAGTTAAGAGAGCCGGTAGATTATCTGCATAAAGAGGCAGTGAATCTGCGAATATTAACGTAAAATAAAGTGACTAGGGACTGATGCAAATCCACAATCTACTAAGCCTGAGCCTACTACTAAACCTGCTTACCCAAGCCAGGTCCTAGGTTCTTTGTACGATTGTTAATCAAAAACAGCAAAACCCTGAGACCAGAATTGGCCTCAGGGTTTTTTATTTTACCTGCTGGTACTATTCTGGTCTCTCATTAGCTCCCTTAACCGGGAGTGCAAATTGAATAATGGAGCAAACCAATGTCCGATGACACAGTAATGATTTTTGACACCACCTTGCGAGATGGTGAGCAATCACCTGGTTGCAGTATGACAACCTCCGAAAAAATGAAAGTGGCCAAGGAGCTTGTCGAGCTGGGCGTCGATATCATTGAAGCGGGCTTTCCCATCGCCTCTCCAGGCGATTTCGAAGCGGTTCAAAAAATTGCACAGGAGTTTGGTAGCCAGACAACAATCTGTGCCTTGGCTCGCTGCCGGAAAGAAGACATTGATCGCGCCTGGGAATCCTTGAAAGAAGCCGAAAAGTCACGAATCCATGTGTTCCTCGCTACCAGCTCGATCCACCGCGAACATAAATTAAAAATGAACAAGGAACAAATCGTGGAAGCGGCCGTGGAAATGGTCAAACGTGCCCGCGATTATTGTCCGGATGTCGAATTCTCCCCGGAAGATGCCGCCCGCACTGAGAAAGACTTCCTGTGTGAGGTTGTTGAAAAGGCGATTGAAGCCGGAGCCACCACCGTCAATATTCCCGATACGGTCGGCTATGCGACCCCTGCTCACTACCACGGGGTTATCACGACACTCAAACAAAACGTCCCCAACATTAGCAAAGCCATCATCAGTACGCACTGTCACAATGATCTTGGACTGGCTGTCGCCAACAGTTTGGCGGCCGTCGAAGCAGGAGCACGTCAGATTGAGTGCACCGTCAATGGACTGGGAGAACGCGCCGGAAACTGTGCTCTGGAAGAAGTCGTCATGGCTTTAAAGACCCGATCTGACTACTACGGCTTGAATACGAATATTAACACAAAGCGCTTGTACCCAATTAGCCACCTCGTTTCGACAGTCACTGGTATGACCGTACAACGTAATAAGGCGATTGTGGGGAAGAACGCGTTTGCACATGAAGCAGGCATTCATCAGCATGGAGTTCTGCAAGAACGTACGACTTATGAGATCATGCATCCAGAAGATGTCGGCTATATTGGTACAAATCTTGTGCTGGGGAAACACAGCGGACGACATGCTTTCCGCGATCGGATTCAATCCTTGGGACATCAGCTTGATGATGAAACATTTCAGCGAATCTTCGATGAGTTCATCGCGTTAGCTGACAAGAAAAAAGAGATCTATGATTCCGATATCGTAGCCTTAATCGAGAATCAGGTGACGGATACTCCTGAACAATGGAAAATCGCCCGGTTTCATACCTCTGCAGGAACAGGCACGATTGCTACTGCGACTATTGAACTGACCGATGAGAATGAAAAGATCCACTGCGATGCCGCGACCGGTGATGGCCCCGTTGATGCTGTTTTTCGTGCTTTAGAACGAATCTCAGGAATCTCTGGTGTTCTGGAACAATACCATGTAGGTAGCGTTTCCAGTGGAAAAGACGCACAAGGTGAAGTTCGAGTTGAAGTCCTTATTAACGGGAAATTGTATACCGGCCGCGGTGTGAGTACAGACATCATCGAGTCGAGTGCCAAAGCTTACCTGCAAGCAATTAACAAGGCCGCGGCTAAGCAGCAAAACTGAGTATTTCACATTTGCGAATATGAATCAGAAATGACATCTACCGATCCTGAATCACAACCGAAACTGTTCAAAGGCAGGACGATCGTCTTCAGCCTATTGATCTTCGGTCTGTTGATGTCAGGGTCGTTATATGTTTTTCAAGCAGTGAACTCCTTCAAATTTGCAGAGACTCAAAAAGCGCTGGCGAGAGAATTCCCCAACTCAAAACCACGTATTGAAGGGGGGCGACTTAAAGGAAAGGAACAAAACCCGGCCACGCTGCGTATCACCATGGCAGTCACTTTCAACCCCCATGATCATGAAGATCGCCTCCAAAAAATGTCGGATCAGATCCTGGAAATCACGTCTGAGAATCTCAATCTCAACGAATTTGAATTGGCAGAGCTGCATTTCTATCAAGCAATTCCCGAACAAAAAATTATTATGCGAGAGATCAATCGCGATATGAAAACGTGGTTGGATCAACGGTAACGATTCTTTTTTGAGCAAGTAATAATTTTAGACCCGACTGGACGCTTCAATAGTGGAATCTCTTCCGTGGGATTCACGATCAAGCTATTATCAAATGGAGATGGTTAAATAAGCACCACTTTACTCGCGCTGAAGTCTGGACCGACATGCCATATTTGAAGGATCAATTACAAACCAGTAAAGGATTCTGGTGTATCATCA
Organism: Planctomycetaceae bacterium; assembly: GCA_029259875.1. GTDB lineage: Bacteria > Planctomycetota > Planctomycetia > Planctomycetales > Planctomycetaceae > Gimesia. Next base: position 7,483 of record JAJDEK010000463.1, on the reverse strand, counting down.
GCTCGATGTTATTAATTCAATTTGTTCTCGGGTTGTATTCCGCTAATAAATTGACGGTCACTCACGATGAATATTGGCATCTATCAGTTGGCTTGCTTACATGGGAAACTGGAAAATTTGATTACGACCGACTCAATCCTCCTTTAATTCGAAACTGGTCAGCGATTCCTTTGTTATTCACGTCTGCTGAAAGTGATAATCCCCCCTATTCCTCTGATCCCGCTGATTATGGTGATGCGTTTCTCGAAGCAAACCTGCAAAATCATCACCAGTATTATTTTCTCGGTCGCTGCATGGTTCTGTTGTTTTCGGTCGCGTCAGGTGTGTTGTTAGCTATCTGGGCTCGTGAATTATTTAGTTCATCAGCGGCTTGCATGGCCGTGTTTCTGTGGTCGATGAGTCCTAATGTTTTAGCAAATGCCGCTCTGGGAACTCAAGATCTCGCAATCGCGGGATTCTTTTTGGCAACTATTTACTGTGGCTGGAAGTTTGCAATCAATGTCTCTTGGAAGTGGGCGTTGATCACAGGTGTTATTCTGGGCTTAGCACAAATCACGAAATATACCGCCATACTACTCCCCCTCATACTGATACTTCAATGGATTCTGCTCCGGTTTAATAATAAGGGACTAGAGAACAATCTCCCTAAGATAATCACTCTCGCCAAATGGGGAGCACTGATACTGACCAGTTGGTTCATTTTAAACGCCGGCTATTTGTTTCAAGGGACATTCCAGCCAATTAACGCTTACCAATTTCAGAGTTCCGAATTAAAAACGTTAAATCAGCTGCCTCCACTAGTTCAAAAAACACCCTTACTGTTGCCTCGAGACTTTTTAATGGGTTTTGACCTGCAACGCTTCATTATGCAGCAATCTCATCCGACCTATCTGGATACAGAATGGAAGCTCAACGGTTTTCGTAGCTATTACATCTACGCCCTATTATACAAGCTACCACACGCCGTTCAGTTTTTGCTGCTGTTGGCTATTTATCAATGGTTCAAACAAAGAAACCAAAACGACGTTATGTCTTTCCGAACTCTTGGAATGCTATTCACGCCGGTTATTTTATTGATACTCATCGCCAGTTTTTCTAATAATCAACTGGGACTACGTTATATCCTGCCTGTTTTCCCGTTTCTATTTCTCTTTATTTGTCCTTTGGCCGAGCATCTGGATTTTCATAAACACAAAATTTTTTCGTATCTGGTAATCGTCGCAATTCTTACAATACCGTTTTCACTTCGCTATGCCCCCGATCATTTGGCATATTTTAATGAGCTATCGGGTGGCCCTGAAAGTGGTGCCTTACACTTAATCGATTCCAATATCGATTGGGGACAGGATCTATACCTTCTGAAAGAACACGTAGATAACAATGAGATAGAAGATATTGGCTTGGCTTATTTTGGAACAATCCCGCCATCATCTCACGATATCAAATATCATTTACCTCCTGAGTTACGCCCTGTCCCCGGACTTTATGCCATTAGCGCAAGCCTCATTCAGGGACGCCCCTATTCTGCCAGAAGACCAGATGGCAGCCGACATAATATTGGCCTTGATATGTTGGGTTATTTCCGATTTTTCGAACCCAAAGCACGACTGGGATATTCGATCAACGTGTATGAGTTGACTCCGGAAGATGTAGCATGCTGGCAAATGGCGGTCATTCGAGCCAACCGTGGCTCATACTCTCGATAGTCGATTACAGTTTGTTTTAGTTACCAGCAAAACCATCATGCTTCAAAGGGTAACTTTGTTGAATTCGCCAGGCCGGTCTCGTGGAGAAGTTCGAAATACTGCTCACGCGTATTAATATTCTGTAATCCTTGCAGATCAGGATCAATCTCTCGGAGCACTTCCACATCGAGAAAACATGTTTTGACGGTCTCTGCCAAATCAATAGGCCGCCGTTGGTTTGAGTTTAATAAATGATGTATCTGGTCAATCAAAGATGTCCGATAAACGGCAGCCAGAGGATGGTACCATTTTCCTTCTCGAACCATGACCAGTTGATTCTCATCCAATGCAGAAATGATCTTTGTGATGAACTCAACATCTATTAGTGGAGTATCACAGCCTGATACAAATGCGGCATCACATCTGTCTTTCAACGCGTCCAACCCATGCGCTATTGCAGGCAGAGGACCTGCTCCTGTTTCTTTATCAAAAATGACAGTAACCGATTCTGGCAACTGAGGTAGCTGTTGATCTCGCGAAGCAACAACAATCACGGGCGAGACGACACTAGAAATGATGCGCAAAACCCTTTGCAACATCAACTCATTTCCCAAAGGCAGCCATGCTTTGGGAAAATTCATACGAGAACTTTCACCACCACAGAGAATTAGCCCACCGATCTTTATTTCTTCGCTTGTATTTGACATATTCCCATAGGTAACTTACAAAAAGAGATCCAAAATTACTGTTTAACACAATTCAGAAAAGCGACCTGTCAAATGAGTGATCAGAATTCTGAACAAAGCCCCTGGTATCAAAATGGTTTAAATTTTACATGTACGCAATGTGGTAATTGTTGTACCGGTGCCCCCGGTGTTGTTTGGGTAGAGGAATCAGAAATCGAAGCCATTGCAGAACTAACGGGTAAATCCAAAGGCGAAATAATGTTAATGCACACGCGCCTCTACGGAGGGCGGCGCTCATTAACAGAATTTGCGAACGGTGATTGTACATTCTTTGATCCTGAAAAGAGATGCTGCACTGTTTATGAAGCTCGTCCCACACAATGTCGCACCTGGCCTTTCTGGAATTCAAATATCGAAAGTGAAGAGAGCTGGAAATCACTTTCACCAGAATGCCCTGGCGCAGGAAAAGGAGCTTTTATAAGCTTTGATGAGATTCAAAAACGTGTATCACAAAGTGACTTATGAACTTTGAATGATTCTTCACAAATACATCTGAAACAAAGACACTCTTTTGCTTACGTTTCTGTTCTTCAAACCAGAATTCATCTCGCTCTGGTAACAGGTTACGGCTCGTTGAACAATTTCTTTCACCTGGAATCACGCATTATCTACAAATAATTTCCGTTAATTAAGTCTCGACTTTTAAAGACTTTGTAGCGCTGAATTTCTACAAAAGTGACTCTCTAACCCCCTTTTTGCCAATTTCGTTTGAAGTTTGTAAAAAAATCTTTGTGACCTGAATTCAGCATCTCAGAAGGACCAGGAATCTCCTGATGAGTCTCTTGCCTATTGAAAGTGTAATTTCTTATTCCCTTTGAAAATAATGACTTACAAGATTGCAGTTTTATTTTAAACTAAGTGAAGCATTTCAGATGCTGAATTATAATAATTACTTCCCTCTAGTGAAAAACTGTATAAGAACCCGCTGTTTGTGGCCGCCAGCCAAAGATCGGTCTTGACTTACTGTTCAATTGTGGGAAATAATCTATTGTGACACTAAGTCGTGTAACCCATTACAGTTGAGACGGCTCTGAATTGCCCAACGGAAGGGCGTAGCTGTCCGACGGCTTCTCAGAATTGGGAGAACCCAGTCGTGACGAAAAAAGAGATTGTCAAAGTGATTTCGGAAGAGATTGGTCTGACACAACTCAAAACCAAAGAGATTGTGCAAAAAACGTTTGATGCAATTGTCGACACTCTTGTGACCGACAAGCGTATTGAACTCCGCAACTTTGGCGTGTTTGAAGTCAAAAAGCGGGCAGCGCGTAAGGCAAGGAATCCACGGACAGGAGAACGTGTCGACGTAGAAGAGAAATACGTCGTAACGTTTAAGCCTGGCAAGGAAATGGAAAAACGAGTACGTGATCTGGAAGAAGAAGCAGCGAGACTTAAGGCCGCTGCTTCGCAACCTCAAGTGGGGAATCCTGCGGCGACATCTCAACCGCAACAATCACCACCGGCGGCTCAGCAAACTCCAGGTTCTCCACAAGTAGGAACTTATAATAACGGTTCTTATGCGTCGGGAACTCAGCATACTCCTTAAGTCTGTTTCCTAAAGAGTTTAATGTTGAAAGAACTGGTATGAACTTTCTCATGACCGGTCTGTTTTGAATGTACGAAAACAGACCGGTTTTTTTATGATGTGTCAATTACAGAAAACTCTCTCACTATAATTGACAAATGGACTGTAATTTCCTCATTTTTTGTCTGTAAATCCTGTCAAATAGCCCTGATAAGTAGAATCACCACAATAATTGGAATAATCCGCATTATTTACCAAAGTCTCCTGGTCTGATTGTCGATAAAACGACTTAGAGAAGATTAAATGTGGCATTTATAATCCCACCTCTTCAAACTCCTCCTTAATAACATTTCAGCACTTTAACACCTTCGATATTGGTTTGATGCCTTTCATTCAATCGTTTGAATTAAGGGATCGTTGCCTGGGATTCACACCAGCATCTATGGAATAACCATATCATGGAGAAAAAAATGCGTAAGTTTCTATTGGCCAGCATGTTAGTTGCAATGTCCTTCACTCAGGTCGGATGTGTGGTTCCCATCTACTCATCCTCAAGAGATATTCGTGCTCGTCAATTAATTTTTCAATCAGAAAGTATGCGGCATATTCCCAAAATCTGGGAACGAATCTGGGGGCTTGATATGCCTGACGTAGCCACACCATATCGAACTCATGGTGGAGTGATTTAAGCACATTTGTCATGGACTACATGACTATTCGGTCATTCAATGGTTTCCCCTGCGAATTTGAAACCGTATTAAATGAGATTGTTCAGAGCTGCCGAAAATTCCTTTCCGGCAGCTTTTGTGCTTTTAGGGATTAGGTTTTCCATAGCACACTTACTGGCTCTCACAATGTAAGCACGCTAAGATGGCGTTCTGTGGGTCTTTAACGATCCCTTCACAGTGTAATGACACAGTGCAAGTAATGACACAGTGCAATGATTTGATAACCAGCTTCAATGCAGGGTGGTTTGCAAGGCACTTCTCCCGTATTCAACATAAAAAGAACGATCATGTAGCCTCTGGCTGCACCGGACGATTATCCGATGAACGCCCCTACTCAAACGGATCTATTATCAGTTACCCTGAACCACCTGCATCTGAAGAACCCCATTCTGGTCGCATCGGGTACATTTGGTTACGCTCGTGAAATGGAATCATTTCTCGATTTTTCCAAACTTGGCGGGATTATTCCCAAGACAATTACCACAGAACCACGAATCGGAAACCCTCCGCCGCGCACCACTGAAACCAGTGCAGGACTGTTAAATTCGATTGGTTTGGATAACGACGGAATCGATCTGTTTCTAGAAAAACATCTCAACTATCTTGCCTCTCTCGACACGGCGTTAATTGTCAATATTGCAGGCCGCACGATCGATGAGATGGCAGTCATGGCTTCACGACTTGACGCGTATCAAGATCAGATTGCTGCCCTTGAATTAAATATCTCGTGCCCGAATGTCAGTGGGGGTGTAGATTTTGGTACTCAGCCAGATTTGACAGAGAAAATGCTCAAGCAGGTCACTGAGAGCTGCCAGTTGCCCATCATTGCGAAATTGACTCCTAATGTGACTAGTGTCGTTGAAATCGCACAGGCGGCCGCCTCAGGAGGCGCTGACGCTGTCTCTCTCATTAACACGATTCAAGGAACGGCTATTGACTGGCGCCAGCGAAAGCCCATTCTGGGAGGCGTTTTTGGTGGTCTCAGTGGCCCGGCTATTAAGCCTGTCGCACTACGAATTGTCTGTCAGGTGGCGCGTGCAGTAGAGATTCCAATTATTGGTGTCGGGGGCATTGCCAGCATTGACGATGTGATGGAGTTCATCGTGGCAGGAGCCTCTGCTGTTCAAATTGGTACAGCTAACTTTTATAACCCCGGTTTGGCAACACAATTAGTCGGAGAGCTGGAACAAATTGTTCTCGAAGAAAAATGCACACAAGTCAGTGAACTTGTAGGATCTCTCGTGTATCCAGAAAGATAACCAAACTAACCATTGGCTTTCTATTACAGTAAACCAGTTTCAATCAACAATAGATTTCAAAGCAAAAAAGAGAACTGACTCATGCGAGTGTTATCGGGAATTCAGCCAACGGGCCGCTTCCATTGGGGTAATTATTTTGGAGCGATCAAGCAATACATTGACTTGCAAGACAATGATCAAGCGTTTTATTTCATCGCGGATTTACACGCCTTAACGACACTACGTAATGCGGATCGGCTACGACAGAATACACAAGAAGCCGCCATTGATCTTCTTGCCTTAGGGCTCGACCCTAAACAGGCAACACTTTTCCGGCAATCAGACATTCCCGAAATCACCAGCCTGACCTGGATTTTAATGACGGTCACACAAATAAGTCTCCTGGAAAAATGTCATGCTTACAAAGATAAAAAAGCGAAAGGCATTGCCGCTGATGCAGGACTGTTTACGTATCCAGTTTTGATGGCGGCAGACATTTTACTGTATGACAGTGATCTGGTCCCCGTAGGTCAGGATCAAATTCAGCACGTCGAGGTCACACGGGATCTGGCACAACGTTTCAATACTCTGTTTCGTGAAACACTCACCATTCCAGAGTCAAGAGTCCTGGATTCTTCGGCAAAAGTACCGGGCATCGACGGCGAAAAAATGTCAAAAAGTTATCGAAATGTCATTGAAATCTTTGAGGCTCCTAAAAAACAACGCAAAAAAGTGATGTCCATCAAAACAGACTCTGCTACTCTGGAAGACCCCAAAGATCCCGATACCTGTTCGGTATTCGCTTTATATAAACTGTTCGCTCCCGAGAGCCAGCAGGCAGAATTAGCAGCACGCTATCGCGCAGGAGGCATGGGCTATGGCGACGCCAAACAGGCAGTTCACGAAGCGGCTCTCGAATATTTCGGAGAAGCCAGAGAACGCCGAGAGCAACTAGCTGCAGATACCGACACTGTGAACGACATTCTTGCTGAAGGAGCGCGGAAGGCCAGAGAAAAAGGCAAAGAAGTCCTGGAACGTGTTCAATCCGCCTGTGGTCTATCAACAGCGCATTTCTCCAAATGAAATCGAAACCATGACGGATCAGTCTTCAGAACCTCAACATCACCCGAATCAAAAGGCCAGTTTTATTCAATGGCTGATCATGGCAACGGTACTGATAACTGCCCTCTCACTGCTGGCAGTCCATCTTCCTGAACGACTCAAACTTCTACTCGTCTATGCTGTTGTGTATGGATTAATTTCAGGTGGTGTCTTGACTACCTTGGCTGTTAAGTTTGGTCTACCGGTAAAGAAGACTTTGGTTCTGGCTATTGTTTGTTTGACAATTTTGGGTCAATGTCTCGTGCTCTACTTATCTCACCAACGCTATCAGGAAGTGACTCTAAAACGGTTCAAAGCAGATCAGACATCGTTTGCTATCGAGAGCATGTTTGCTACTGGTGAACCACCGGAAGACCCCAAAGCACGAAAAGAGTACGAGCAGGTATTAAAACAATTTCAGGCAGCAAAAACCGAACGTAGAAAAAGAGAAAAGAATTTACTC
>JAJDEK010000462.1 GCA_029259875.1 Planctomycetaceae bacterium | reverse complement strand
CTTGTCATTCATGACGGAATATATTTTTTCGGCAATGCGATTCATATTACGATACGACCCCTGCAACTTGAATGCAGGTTCAATGCGATAATCATCAGATTGAGCCGCCGACTGGATGTATTGCCGGTTCACTTTCAAAATGACGTCGCGAACACGGATCAACTTTTTCATGGTGGAAACCATCTCGTTGAGTTCTTCCACCGAATAGTTCCCTTCCAGATCACCGCGTTCACCGGTGCCATCCTGTGCCATTTCAATGATTGTGTAGATATCTTTCTGGCTGCGCGATGAGAGTGGATTGAGTACCGGATTGGATGTGATACTATTCTCCAAATAGCTCATCTCAAATGCATCCGCGTGTTCGCCAATCACTTCACCCAGGTTATAAATGTCGGCCCGGTTAGAAAGCATATCTGGAATTTGAAATTTCTCGCCGCTTTCCGTATAGGGATTCCCTGCCATTACGACAGCCACTTTTCGACCCCGCAAATCATAGGTTCGTGTTTCGCCTTTATAAACTCCTTCGATTTTACGCTGAGCATCACAGAGCGAAATGAACTTCTGTAGAAATTCCGGATTACAGTGCTGAATGTCATCCAGATAGATCATGACATTATCGCCCATCTCCAGCGAGAGGTTTAATTTTTTGACTTCTTCACGGGCACCCGCATTCGGTGCGGAAGCGGGGTCGAGCGAAGTGACTTGATGCCCCAATGCCGGCCCGTTGATTTTCATAAAAATGATGCCCAACCGATTTGCGATGTATTCCATCAACGTTGTTTTCCCGTAACCGGGTGGGGAAACTAACATCAAAAGCCCCATCAGATCGGTCCGTTTCTGTTCGCCGGCTTCTCCCATCTGTTTAGCAAGGTTGTCACCAATCATTGGCAGATAAACTTCATCAAGCAGCCGGTTTCTGACAAATGAAGTCAGAACACGAGGTTGAAATTCCTCAAGCCGCATGCTATCGCGGGTGGTATCAACCAGTTCTTTTTTCAACGCGACATAAGATTCAAAACGGGGAACATTGACAGATTCAAATTCAGACAACCGTTTCATAAAACGATTGTAGTGCAAATGATATTCACCACTTTGAATACATACATGTGAGCCCGAAAGCCCTTCAAGTTGAGCTGTGATCTGTGCATCAATCAAACGGCTACGGTCAAGCTTTCCTTCGAGTAAGAGCAGTGCAATTTCGTCACGATAATCATGATCTTCTGCATCGTCCTGATGATCCAAAAATGCCTGAACCCAGTCTCTGGCCAATAGAAACCAATTGGCTGGATTCTCGCTGGTCGCAGCCAGGCTTTCTTCTAATCGTTCGAGGGCATTATTGTGCTTCAAATATTTCTCGAAGTCGTGATAGAGATCAGCGGCACGTTTACTGATGACAAAGGTATTTCCACCAACCAACTCTTGAAATAGATACTCGGCTGATTCCGGGATCAATGTTTCATCGAAACTGGAGATTTGTTGAACGAATTGCGTAAGCTGTTGTTTTAATTCATCGATGTAATACTGCTGCTGTCCCATTTGAGGGAACACCTGCATAATTTTTCCGAAACCGGCTAACTTACTGTCAAAGAGTGCTTTTGTTTCTGCATCACAAAAGTATTCCCAGTATAAAGTAGCGAGTGCTCGTGCGCCCGATTGATATTTTAAGAGCCCTAATGCCGGTTTTACTTTCAATAATGATCGCAATAAAAGCAAAGCATCCTGATCGTGAACGCCTTTCACATAACCTTCGCTATAACGGGGCCCCATGAATTTTTGAATGAATAATAAAAGCTCCTCATCAGATAATTTGGCCAGTGATTCCACAGAATGCTCTGGATCAGTTTCCAATGAAATCAAGATACAGTAAGTCAAATATTCAGAGCGGTAGACTTCTCTATTTTCGGAAACGACTTCCTGATTCCAAACTTCTTTTGTTGCCAGTAAACGTTCATCTTCGATGACTTCAAAGAAATTAGTACCCGTTAAATGCAATTGTAATGCGTCATCGCGATAAACGGTGGTTAAATCAAGAGCCTGACGGTTCACCGTGAATTTCCGGTTGCCAAACTTGATAATATTCTCACCATCGACAAACAGTTCCTGTTTGTCTTTCAACTGTCTCACGGTGTCTTCGCGGACACTCTTCAGTCGGCTCTGAATGTCATCGACTTTGACCGTATCGTTCAGTTCACCTAACTGGCGAACAATGTCTCTTACCTTGTCGATCATCAAGTCCGAAGCAAAATACCCGTTAATTTCATTGATCGACTTCAACTGTTCTGCACGGCTGCGAATTCCCGTCAATATTCGATCTGCTGATTTCGCAAGGGTAGTGGCCCGTTTGTTCTGACTCTCAACAATTGCCAACTTGCGAGATTCGAAAGCGGAGTAGATCTCCTCCCGCTTTTCCGTTAGCTGTTCGACGAATTCATCAAATTCCGCGAACCGTCCTTCAAGTTCCTCTACCTGAATCATCAATTTAGTGAGAAAATCATCACATTTTTCAGGTGAATCGCAAATATCCAGATAATTCACAACCCCCTGATTCAAGAGTTTAATCTGTGCATTGAACTCAGCCACCCCTTCAACGGACATCAAATCTTTGATGCGGCGTTTCAGAGCAGCCCGTGATTGATTGATACGCGAAAAATTCGTCGAAATGCTATCGATGATGGCGGTACGTTGTGTTGTATCTTCGACTTTCAGGTTGCTGACAATATCAATCAGCATTTCCAATTCGCTCGAACTGGCTTCAATTTCTTTTTCGACTTTCCGTGCGTCGGCAACTTTCTCGACGGTTTCAATCTGTTCTGTGGCTGCTGAAATCCGATCTGAGTAGGGTTTAAGAGCGTCCTCTCGCAGCAGAAAGGAAACACAGCGGAGCGCCAATTTCTCTGATCGCTCGCTGACTTTTTTTTCCAGTTGATCAATAAGTTTGAGATCGATATATCGTAAATCGCGAAGAGAAATCACATCTCCCCGCAAACTTCTTAAGTTGGCAAGACTCAAAACAAAGTCATCAATCTTATCAAAGCGGCGCTGATCAATTTCGGTTAATGTTTTTCGGGTATGAGACTCAACTTCGGCGGTTCTCTTTTTTGTGCTTTGTCGAAGCTGTATTACCTTTTCATATTCTGTGACTGCGGCTTCCGCAGCCTTCTTGATTTCGAGAACCACTTCTCCGAGTTCACATGTTTCCTTATGGTTGATCCAGAAATAGGAATCCAGAACATCGCTCGTATGCTTGACCAAATCTACATAAAGATTTTCGTACGCGTCTTTACGATAGATCAAACCCAGAATTTCATGGCATTCCGACATGCCGCGTACGATATCTTTGTTGCCGATTTTATTGAGATAGGAATCTGTTTTATGCGGAACCTGAAACGTTTCGCTAATGTAGGGAGTTTTCCAGAGCTGAATCGTATGGTGCTTTTGCGGTTCGTCCTGCCCGGAAAAGCAAATGAGCTCTCCCCCTTCAAACAGGGTGAACCCGTGGCAAATCAGCGGAGTATCCAGCTTCTGTTCGATCACATTATATTGCAGGAGGACATAAACGCCCTGATCAGGTTGATAAAAGATATAGAGAAAATCTTCACCGTTGGGCGAGGCAATTCGCCCCTGATAAAGCATGTCCTGCAATGCGGTCTCAAATGTTTTCGATTCTCCACTCTGAAGATAGTAACCATTTGAAAAAACCAATCCGTGATCATCGGGAAGCAGAATGCAGGCATCCTTGATGGAATCAAGCCGCTGTGCTTTCTGTAATTTTTCGTTATAAACAAAGTAGCGGTACTGCGATTCCTGATAAGGGCGAATCTTGAGCAGAATTAACGAACCAATGATAGCATAGAAGATTTCCGCATCATCTAAGATCTGGTCCGGATCGTCGACGGGCTCGGAATAGATCCCTTCACCGGTCTCGGTATTGTTTTCGACCTTGATTGTCAGGTCGCCGCCAATCGTTTCGACAAACAGTCGATCGTCGATGGAAATATGCGGATGCAGCCCCTTGTAATGTAAATCACGATGAGTCCGCGACCATTGAAATTCCTGCTGTGCCGGATATTGCACTTCGTGGTCGCTACGATTGTCGACGTAAATCAGTTGATCGTTTTGAATAGCCCACTTAAATGATTTAAAATCTTTGGGACCAGCGCCAACACGAAACAACATATACAAAAAAGGTCCTTTGACAAAAAACTTGGCAAAGGTCGCATTTTTGTAGTAGCGATAAATATCTTTGAAGTCTTTTTCGAAGTCTGGATTTTGAATCAAATCTAGTGGTAAGGCATGATAGATATCATCCTTAAATTCGTAGACCGAGAAGACATCGCTCAAATGGGTTTCTGATTTTAAACCAAAGTGCACGTTGTAACCGAACAAAAAACGGTTACCGACGGCCAGCATGTCGCGCGGAACACAGTTATGTTCTGTGGTGATTCGCTCACTGCCTAGCAGTTGCGTTTCAATTGACCCAAAGACCTCTTTTCGCAGTTCATTCAGATCCCCCAGTCGTGACTGAAGCGCTTTCCCATGCGTCTGCAAACGATTTTGGATAATTTCGTATGTACTGCTCTCCAGAGCAATCGCATCTGCGTTGTCTGGTGCAGCATCTTGAGAATCATTTTCCAAATCGGCCATTGGTCGTATTTCCCGGGACATCCTGTTTCTGTTTGTGTTCGCAAACGTGATTGAGTTTGAAAATCTTTGGTTTTCCTCACAGGATGCTGTTATCAAGTGAGGAAAACCGAATCAAACTCGTTCAAAAGTTGAAAGTGTTTCGGTTTACCTTTCTACTTTTTTGGTTTTGCTTTCAAGAAGGATGACACTTTTTGGTCTGAAATCCCCAGGTTTTTCACGGTTGCCAGCAGTCGATTCAGGACTGATTTATCCTCATCGCTGTCTGATTGCACTATTAACTGAGAAATCAGAGCAGCCACGGAAAGATTCTTCACATCTTCAAAGGACATTCCAAAACGGGAAATGAAGGTCTGAAGTTGATCTTCAAAGTAGTCTGGATTTCCATTAAAGAACGTATTCTTGATATCGGTCATTGTTTCGCTGTTATGCACGAAGCGATCGACGGCTTTTCCGCTCTTGATGGAATCCACAATCTTGTCAAAGAAGGTCGTTTCTCCACCGACGATATCGATGCGGGCAGACTTCAGTGCCTCGCCAACGATACCAGACTGTGCTTCCGCAATTTCCGTTTGAGCAGCGATGGCCGCCAGTTCGATATCTTTATCTTTATTAATTCGGATTTTGAATTCTTCGTGTTCGCGGCCTACTCCATCAAAGAGTTTCATCGCCTTGGCTTTTTCTACGATGCCGGTCGCTTCCGAGCTAAACTTGAGTTGCATGACGGTGGCTTCCGCGGTTCCCGTCTTCTCGGTCCCTTCGGCTTTGGCAATCATAACGTTGGCTTCGGCTTCCCCGGTCTTTTCCGTGGCTTCTGCTTTGGCGATCGTGACATTCGCTTCGGCCTGACCAGTCTTCTCGGTAGCGGATGCCTTGGCAATCATCACTTGTGCATCGGCCAAACCAATCGCAGCACCATCGGCCGTCTTGGCTTCTGCCATGACTTTAATGGCATCCGATTTCTTTTCAGTGGCCGTTTTATCTGCTTCCGCTTCAATGACGACTTTTTCAGCTAACAGTTCTGAAGATACTTTCTGTGCTTCTGCTGCTTTGACTTCCTTGACCAGATTTTCTTCCGCTTCCATTTCTGCTTTAGTAACGGTCACTTGCTTGAGACGGTCTGCGCCAGCAAATTCTTCAGTATCCTTGATTCGCTCTTGTTCTTCGACCACGGCACGTTCCACGATCACTCGCTCGCGAATCACTTCTTGAATATTGCGTTTTTCGACTTCGATCATTTTTTCTTTATCGATATCAGCCAAACCGACAACACGTTCACGTTCGGTGACTTCCAGCAACCGATCCTTTTCGACCCGCTCTGTTTCGACCGCGTGTGTACGGTCCTTACTCTTTTCTGCAACGATCACCTGTCGCAGTTTATTTTCTTCGGCAATTGCCAGCTCTTCATCGGTACGAATGCGAGCGGATTCTGCTTTGAGCCGTTCTTCGTGTTCTACGCGATCTGCTTCTGCATGCTCACGTGCGGTCAATGATGCGATTTCTCTTTGTTGTTTCTCGACTGCTTCAACACGTTGACGTTCCAGCTCCAGAATCGTTTCCTGTGCTTCCACATCCTGCTTCTTGATCGTTTTTTCTTTTTCGCGTGTAATATTATTGGACAGAACATGCTCGCGGGCTGTCAGGTCGGTAATCTTTTTGATCCCTTCCGCGTCAAGAATGTTGGTGGGGCTCAGTTTTTCAACTGGTGTCTGTTCCAGATAATCGATCGCACAGTCGTCAAGAACATAGCCATTCAAGTCAGTCCCAATAATTTTGAGGATCTCTTCCTTGAACTTATCCCGTTCGTTATACAGTTCGACAAAATCAAAATGTTTACCAACCGTTTTCAATGCTTCCGAAAACTTGGCATCAAACAGCTCAATCAATGCTTCGCGACTTGAGGCTCTACGACATCCCAGTGACTGAGCCACATTCCGAATGTCGCCAG
>JAJDEK010000461.1 GCA_029259875.1 Planctomycetaceae bacterium | reverse complement strand
TCGTATCTGGCGTAAAATGTTTCCTACCGAAGAACATTTAGCAACCAAAGGACTGGAATTCATGAAAACCCGCTGGGAAGGTTGAATTTCATTGCTTTGATTTAAAATTGAGTAAACATCGTGCTGAATGTTTACTCAATTTTTTTATTAATTCAGGCAACAGCATTTTCAACAATCTCCATAGCTGATGCACAGAGCGCTTCCGCTTCATCGATTTGCGGCGCCTCAGCAATCACTCGAATGATGGGTTCTGTATTGCTGGCTCTCATTTGCACCCAGCGGTCGTCCCAGTCTAATCGTAGGCCATCACCCTTTGATGCTGTTGCAGAACCAAAGTGTGTCTCAAGTACTTTGCAAGCGTGATCGACTTTTTCTCTGGGACAAGTGATCTTATTTTTGACAATGCTATATTGAGGTAATGCATCGGCCCATTTGCTCAAACTTTCTTTGGATGCCGCCAAACCTGCCAAAATATATGCCATACTGACATAGCTATCACGTACATAACCAACTTGAGGATCGATCACACCTCCATTTCCCTCTCCACCAAGGATTGCCGATTCCTGTTTCATTTTGGCACAGACATGAGCTTCTCCTACATACGAACGGAAAAAGGGACAATTATATTTTGTAGCGATGTCTGCTGTCACACGACTTGTCGAGCCATTGACGACAATTGGACCTGGGGTTCTTGCTAGAACATAATCAGCGGCCAATGCCAATGTGAGTTCTTCACCAATATAGCGTCCCGTTTCATCAACAATAGCCAAACGGTCAGCGTCAGGGTCTTGCGCAAAACCTGCATCCGCTTTGTGCTTGACTACTTCTTCAGAGAGAGAGGTGAGGTTTTCTTTGAGGGGTTCTGGAGTGTGTGCAAAATGACCATCTGCCGTTCCACCGAGAACAATCACTTCACAGCCTAGTGCTTCCAATAATTGAGGAGTCGCAACTGCTCCTGAACCATGATTACAGTCCAAGACGACTTTAAATTTTCGTTCTTGGATCTGTTTAATATCAATCAATTTTAAAACACGCTCGATATGAGGGCCTGCCGGGTCATCATAGAGTTCTAGCTTCCCCAGTTGGTCCCAGGGAACATAGTTGAATGTTTCGTTGTTGAGCACATTAAGTAGTTCTTCGCCCTGCGCTTCGTTATAGACAGAACCGGCTGCTGAAAAGGGTTTCAAACCATTCCAGGGGATAGGATTATGACTGGCCGTAATTTGAATTCCACCGGCGGCCTTAAGATGTGTCACGAGAACGCCACAGGTGGGAGTCGTTGCGATGCCAGCATCAACTACGCGGCAACCAGTCGCAATTAAACCAGCAACAACTGCATGACGCACCATTTCGCCACTCGCCCTACCGTCACATGATAAAACCACAGTTCCTTGCTCTGCCAATGTGCCCACGGCGGCGGCGAATTTTGTTAAATATTCGGGAGTCAGTCCATTACCGACAACGCCCCGTAATCCGGAAATACTAAGAATCCGTTCCGACATAATGTGTACCTGTAAAAAAGTTGGTCAATAATCAATCTTTGAAAAGTGGTGTTTTCTGGAAAACCATAGTTGAGCTTGCTTCAATTGACAATCCCGGTTTAGAGAGAAATCAGTTCGGAGACTTAGGATTTATCCATTCCTCAGCTTGCTGCTGACATTCGATGACACGTTGTCTGGTGAGCTCAAGCAACTCTTTTTCTGCACCGTTTTCACAGTATTGCTTGATCAGCTCTGCAGAAATTGGATTGCCAAAGACAACTCGCACTGGTCGAATTCGTAGAAAATATGCTCCGCGCGGCAAAGCATGAAATGCTCCTGCAATTCCGATGGGGTAGATTGCGCAATCGGTGCGCTTCAATAAGGCCAAAAAACCCGGTTTGAATCGCTGGACTGTACCATCTACCGTACGAGTACCCTCTGGAAAGATACCGACGAAGTTTCCGTTTTCTATGTTCTGGATTGCTGCGCGAAAGCTTTGTGAACTTGCAGCCTTCCGACTAATTGGAATCACGAACTCATAACGCATAAAAGGTCCCAGAATCGGTACCCTAAATAGCGAGTCACGGGCCATGAAGCTCACCGGACGGTTAAGTGGAAGGCCAATCAGCAAGGGATCAAGAAAGCTCTGGTGATTACTGACTAGTAACCCTCCTCCCTGTGCAGGTAAATGTTCTTTACCTCGTGACTGATAGCGCAACCAGAACGCAAAAAACACTTGCAAGATCCATTGAAATAGAATCCAGAGAAAATTTCTGCGGTTGCTATCAGCTGAAGAAACTTGATTTAATTCTGCCAATTCCTCCGCCTCTCAATTGATCTCTTTGAGTTTCAGCTTGGCAGGATCCAGGACAACGTGTTTGATCAATTCTCGTTTCCAGGTGTATGTAATATGTACTTTCCCGTCTGCTGTTTGAATCACAGCAGGGTAAGAGTATTCGCCCTTCTGGTTTTCAAGAACTAAGCCAGTCTTCCAATTTTTTCCATCAGAAGAAATTGCGACATGCAACGGACTCCTGCCTTTAGTCGTTGGATTATAAACCAGCAGTGATCGACCATCTTTCAGTGTGACTGCGTCCGTACCGCTATTAGGATTAGGAAGTGTTGTGGCAGTAACTTCACTCCAGGAACGTCCATTGTCTTCTGACCAGGCTTCGACAATTTTACCTAGCCTCTTACTTCGGCAAAGAATTTGTAATCGATCTCCATAACGTAATACAGAAGGTTGAATCGCACCGACTTTATGCCCATCGTTTAAAGGAGCCGTTTTGTGCCAGGTTTTTCCTAAATCGGGAGTCCACTCCATTTGTAACTGCCAGCCATCATGCTCTGTACTAGCAGGACAAAGAAGCGTTCCATCAGACAAGAGGAACGGCTTGTTTTTTACAGGGCCAACAAAACCATCTGGTAATCGTCTCGCTTTTCCCCAGGTCTTGCCGTGATCGTGAGAAATCTTCAGCATCCCCCACCATTCACTTGGATTTGGTCCCACCTTATAAAAAAGCAGCAATGTTCCCGGCTTAGTCTGAAACAAAACAGGATTCCAGCAAGGCCAGCGATGATTGGCATCTTTAATGCCATCGGCAACACTAACTGGCGCTGACCACCCTGCTCCTTTATTGCGGGAAAGCCAGATTTCCACATCCTTATCTTTTTCTGCAGTACCACCAAAAAAGGCACAGACTAAGCCTTCTGGTGTTTCTGCAATCGTCGAAGCATGGCAAGAGGGAAATGGGGCCTCGTTATAAACAAATTCCTGCATCACCAAGCCGGGTTGGTCAGGAGTTGTTGCTTCAGGTGTCTTTCCCATTGAAGCTGCTTCAGTATAAAAACCAAAATACACAGGAAATAATAGAATAATGAGCGTTTTTACCGATTGCAAACGGGGCATAGTTGTACCTTCTTCACCAAGGGGATCATACTTCGGTTTCAACCAACAATTTCAAAGTTCAGGATATCATTCATTGTAGAGAAGTGGAATTGGCAAAGAAAATTTAATCTGAGCAAAGGGGGAAAATTCGCTCTTTTCAATAGATATCTAGTATTAACGCCATTTTCAGAGAATGTACTGTGCGGCGAAGAGTTACTCACAAGCGAATTGTTTTTTACCATTAATCTCGATAGGATGGCAGATTAATCTGTGGGGCGATTCTCTCTGCAGAATGCACTATATTTGTAGCTTTTTTCGGATGATTCTACACGAATCTCTCGTTTTATTATCCGGTAAATGAGTTCTCTAAAATATCCGTTGTGCTTGTAAAAGCCAAATTATTTCCCATAGCAAGAAAGTATATACAATGGATGCCGAAGCATTGAAATTAGCAACTCTCTGTCTGCATGGTGGCCAGGAACCGGATGGTACAACAAACTCACGGGCTGTTCCCATTTATCAGACAACTTCCTACATATTTAACGACACTGATCATGCGGCCAGACTGTTTGGGCTCCAAGAATTCGGCAATATTTATTCGCGGTTGATGAATCCAACTTGCGATGTTTTGGAAAAGC
>JAJDEK010000047.1 GCA_029259875.1 Planctomycetaceae bacterium | reverse complement strand
CTTGGGATAAACGCACGCATAGCGTTTTTCATATTCAGGTCTGAAACGGCTCTTGAAGTGTCGCAGGCCGGAAAAATCGAAGATACTGGTCATATACTGTTCCGCAAACCAGAGTCCTCAGCGAACGAGGAAGCTATCTCCGGGAAGTGGATGACAGTCGCGTCCCAGGTCCAAACAGAGACCCGCACGTTGAACACCTTCTGCTTTCAATTGTTGCAGGACAAAATGAATGAGGAAAGCCATTGTTCCCTTGACGGAGTCAATTCGATATCGATAAAGCTCGGTCGCCCAGCCTGTCCCATTCAAAATGGGATTGCAGATGACAAATCCCTCAATCCGACCATGACGCCGTGCAATGAATAGCCATCGGAGCCCCAGTGCATGGTTATCAATGCGTCCTTCAAAAAACTGCATCGCCTTTTTTTGCTTGGTTTTCGCTGACGTAAGCCAGACTCGGAATTGGATTCCGATTGTGACATTAAAGAACTCCATCTCTTGGTAAGTCAATTTATTAATGCGTAAGGAGAGTAAATGGTCGCTGGTAAGTTTTTACTGGTTACCTTCAGTCAGGCGGCACGCTTTTGCTCACAAAAATCTTCAGACTTGATCAACGTTTGTGGGTTAGCCAGATACGAGCGCAGCGTATTGATAAATACAGCAGACTGATTTCCGTTGACCATGCGATGGTCCAATCTGACGAACAAGGAGGCTTGTTTTCGAATCACAACCTCGTCATCGATGACAACAGGTTGCGGTTCTGTCGGCCCCATGGTGACAGCGATCGAATACGAATTCATCGGTAAAGAAGAGGGTTTGTGCGCAATGAGTGGGGGCGCTCCAGAAAATCCCAAATAATTTACGAATGCTCCGGCGTGATTTAATCCCTGTTGCCAAGGCCAGCGTGTAGCGCCTCGAAACCGGTTCCCCACGGCGAACCCCAGACTACATGTACGCAGCATCCAAGAAAGTCTGAGCTTTCTCCCAAATTGAATCAGACGATTTTTGAATGTAGAACCTTGTTTTTCACGTTTTTTATCTTCGGCAACATTCAACGCTCTTTCTCGAGCCGCTTCCCAAAAAAAGTTTGCAACTTCGTCCAAAGAATAGTCTTCCGCGTGACGCATAAAGACACAATCAACCTCACCTGTGCTGGTTTGTAGCATGGGCATCACAATATTTACGTCTTTATATTGGTATACTTTGCGCCCAATGACTCTTCGATTCACTTCGGGATGTTGCTTTAGACTCTCTGCCACTGCCCGAACTAAAACATGGGCCGGAGTCAGAAAAGTACGACGCTGTTTTCTTTGTTCATCCAAAAAAACATCCAGTTCCTCGACATCAACTGTGGTTCCCCAAATCAACATCGGGTCACAACGTAGTGAAGCACTTCCCAGGTAAGTGGTATTTATCCAACCAATTTCTGAGAGTGGAATTGGTTTTTTTTGGGTTGCCCAATACATAAGATTACTTTCTGGCATTTCGTCTTAAAATATTTGCTGAATGAGATAGCATTCAATTCAACAAAGGATAGGTCTAGTTACCCGGCACGATTGAGTGAATGTAAGCGGTTAATGATCAACTCAGCAATGGTGCTCGGACTTTTAAAGAGTTCTGGTGTAATATCCTGAAAATCAAGTCTGAGATGAAATTCTGATTCGACAAAAACAAGTAAATCCATCATCGTCAGTGAATCCAGTAAGCCAGAATCAATCATATCTGTCGTCGCATCGATATTTTGTTGACCTGTTACCGACTGTAAGAATTCCACTAAGCGACCTTGAATAGAAATATTCATACAATTTCTCCCCTCTTTAAAACTTGATTTTCTCTTTTGTTTTATTCTGTATGCAAAGCTAATTTTGTTCGATCAATTTTCATGGCATGATTCAATGGAAACGATTCGACAATGTTTATGTAATCTGGAACCATCTGACGCGGTAAATTTTTACGACAGATCGCATTCATTTCAGATACCGACAATTGGTCGTCTTTGGAATTCAGTTTGACATACAAGGCCAAGCGAGTCCCCACTTCTTTCGATTCGAAAGGTACAGCAACTGCTTGAGAAACAGGAAAAGATCTCAGAGCAAATTCTTCCAGATCACCTGGGTGCACACGGTAGCCTGAGATTTTGACCAAGGCATTACGACGACCCTTGATGGTAATCCAACCTGCCTCATCTATCGTTGCCAGATCCCCGGTATACAACCAATCGTTTCGTATGCGCTCCCGGGTTTCTGTAGCATCCCGCCAATATCCTCGCATGACATTGGGCCCCTTAGCACGTAGTTCTCCGACAGTTCCGAGCTCCACTGAACGTCCTTTGTCATCGACCACTTCCAATAGCACCCCTGGAATGGCGCGACCGATGCACCCATCAGGCAGTTCTGGTAGATGTACAGGAGGCACATAAGCTAGCCGGGCGGTTGCCTCTGTCTGCCCATACATCACATAAAATCGGGCAGGAGAAATACACTGACTGATTTCTACAGAAAGATGATGCGGCAATGCCCCGCCAGCCACTGACATATAGCGTAGTGAGGTGAGCTCTGCTTCTTTAAATGACGTCCGTTCCAATAGAATTCGGAACAGATCCGGCACCGCAGACAAGCTGGTACAACGATGATGAATCAGTGACTTAATAATGCTCTCGGGAAATAACGTATTCGCATCTAAGATTAAATGGGAACCCAATAAAATATGTGACTGCAATACGGAATTTCCAAACGCATGATGAAACGGCAACACACACAAAGGACGGTCATCTACTTTCAGCTCAAGGTACTCTTGAATCGATCGTGCGTTCGAAATCAAGTTTGAGTGACTGAGCATCACCCCTTTAGGTGTACCACTGGAACCCGCTGTGAAAAAAATTGCCGCCAGATCATCTGTTGTTGCTGCATCTGGCTTTTGAATGGTGGTTTGATTTTGTGCTGGTAGCGCGCCATTATTACAGATAGTTTCTCTCTGGAGCCCTTGTAATTCAGGCTGTCGCTTTAGTACTTGCGAATTCGAAATGATGTAAAAGGCTTCTGTTGATTCGAGAATTTTCTGAAGCGTTCCACGC
>JAJDEK010000460.1 GCA_029259875.1 Planctomycetaceae bacterium | reverse complement strand
TGCAGATGGCCGCAATATCCTCGACTTCATCGACCTTGATAAATATACGATTCTGCCAAATACTGCAGGTTGTTTTTCCGCAGAAGATGCTGTTCGCGTGGCACGCATGGGCCGTGAAATTTTACGAGGTCTGGAAAACCCAGGGGCCGACTGGGTAAAGATTGAAGTATTGGGTGATACAAAAACGTTGCTCCCCGATCCGATAGCGACACTTGAGGCAACCAAGCAGCTGGTAGATGAAGGTTTTTCTGTACTTTGTTATTCGACCGACGACCCTATTACTGCCAAACGTCTGAAAGAGGCTGGCGCCACATCGGTGATGCCTGCAGGTAGTCCCATTGGAAGCGGCCAGGGAATTTTGAATCCGAATAATATTCGCATCTGTCTGGAATATCTGAAAGAAGACGATTCCGATTACCCTGTCATCGTCGATGCCGGCGTGGGAACCGCCAGCGATGTCACTATCGCGATGGAACTAGGCTGTGATGGTGTGTTGTTAAATACGGGTATCGCAGGCGCACAAAACCCAGTTCGTATGGCTCGCGCAATGAAAGGTGCGATCGAAGCAGGACGGGATGCTTACCTCGCCGGCCGGATTCCCAAAAAGTTATATGCTACTGCTTCGAGCCCCGAAACTGATGTGATCGCACCAAAAGCTAATACCGTTTAGCGGCCGAAACTCTTTTTCTTTTGGAGCAACTTTTTAGACTTCTTCTTTTGTGACCACGGCGGTTGCCTTTCTGCGGAGATAACCACACTTAATTGATTCAGACCGGCAATTCCTCCGATCTGTCCCGATGTGTTGACCACTTTCCAAGTCGCTGAGGCATCGTTCACGCCTCCTGCTGGCAGTGCTTTATTCAATTTTGCAAGTGCATCCGCTAGTGCTTTTTCGAAGGAGCCGTCCTTGGAAGTTCCCTTGAATCTACGACGCACTGGTTTATTTTGATCATCGTCTTGATCGAACTTGATGACAACAATTCCCGACTTCTCTCCATGTACGCGAATCCCTTTTACCCATGCTGGAAAACCAATCCATTTTTTGGAGGCGGTGACTTGGGAGATCACTGTAGCCGCAACTCCAGAGGGGGGGATTGCTTTCAAATAAAAATCCTGGATACCATCTTGGGGAGGTTGTACATAAACCATTCGCAATAGTTGCACGTCGGGTATAACCACTAGTCGGAACTTGACCGACCACATTGAGTACCAGATTGGGTGGATGCGACTCCTGAATCTGATGAGTCACCTTTAAAATTTTGGAAACAGAAACCAGTTTCGACTTTGTGTTTTCTGCCTGCACCGAAGGCACGGCCATGAATACCAAAGCTAGCGCAAGCACGGGACGGTAGATTGGATGTAAATAGCTCATTGAAAACCTTTCCAATTAATATGGAACTGCAAGGAGATGGAATTCTGCAAGATAATAATGCTGCTTGTTAGTAGTTAAGACGCAATCTGAACTTGAAATGGTTCCGAAAAACATGCATTTTTCAAAAAAATGGAAACACAAGCGCATCACGTTGCTGCTATCTTGTCTCGATGAGCTTCCATTGGTCTTCTGCTGAAAAGGGATCAACCAATTGTGCCAACCCTGCGTCAACCAGCTCTTGTCCTGACACAAACTTACCCGGTCGCGTCCATTGATCGAGTAGACTTTGCTCACAGCCAAATAGTTGCGCCTGGAGCCGATCGAAGTCAGTTTCCATGACCTTAAAATGTCGTGCCCATTCTGCTGCTTCTTCAAATCGAACATCGTCTTCACTTTGCCAGCGAACAGGATGAAACAAGAGCGTTGTATAGCTGGTGACAAATCGATGCTTGCATGCCGCAAAGGGAAGAATTGCCGCGGAAGAGCATTCGCCTAAAGCGACTCCGGCAACATTCAAGTTTCGCAAGCGAATTAAACTAGCTAACGCGAGCCCAGCATAGACAGAGCCACCAGGTGAATCAAAAAAGATCGTACCACGACTACCACGCGGTAAATCAACTAATCGCGAGACAAGATCTGTCTCTTTCTCGCCGAGATCCCCTGAAAGGGCGATTTCCCAATCCGGTTCTTTCTCTGGAGTTGTGTTACTCCGCAAAGAAGAGAACTTTTCGGGATATGATTTCAGGGATGAATTTGTGCGCAACCGTCGTCGTTTATTCATTGTTTCTATTTTATTTTTTCTTCACTTTTTGATTACCAACAAAAATTCCAGAATCCAAACTCTTTAGAATAACAGAACAAAAGGTCCGTTCGCAAACCGTGTTCCGGTTCAGTTCAGGAAAAAGTCTGTGAAAATGTCTGTGCGACTTGGCGCAGAGACAGTATTCAGCACACAATAACGCATTGTTAATTACAAACTATATACGACTGATTGCAATTGAGGAATTCTCACCGTGAAAATCGTGTTCAGCATGATCTGTTTGTTTGTCGGCTTCTCTACAACAACCATTGCCAATGGTGCGTCCGTCCAAATTACTCAGAAAGGGTCGAAAGTAAATGTTTCCATCGATGGAAAACCTTTTACGACCTACAACACGGGGAGAGATCTTCCCAAACCATTTTTCTCTCCCGTACGCGCGGCCGACGGAACGATCATCACTCGTTCGTTAGTCGACCCCGAAGATCACCCACATCATAAAGGAATCTGGGTGGCAGTCGATGAAGTCAATGAAGTCGACTTTTGGGCTGAAAAAGGGAAAATCCGTAATTCGAAAGTGAAGATTATCAAAGCCTCTGGTAATCCCGCCGTGATGAAAGTTACCAATCAATGGGAAGGACCAGATGGTAAACCTATCGTCACGGAAAATACCATAATTTCAATTTATGCTAATCGATTGTTGACGTATAACATCACCTTTACTGCCGGAGCAAAGCCTGTTGTCTTTGAAGATACTAAAGAAGGCTTGTTTGGCGTTCGTCTGCCCAATGGTATGCGGGAAAAAGAAAAAGGCAGTGTTGAAAACAATACCGGAATTAAAGGCACCAAAGACAACTGGGGCAAACCGACCGAGTGGATTGACTACTATGGACCTCTAAATGGCAAAGTCTATGGAGTGACCCTGATGGACTCTCCTCAAAACTATAAAAAGTCGCGTTACCATGTACGTAATTATGGACTATTTACGATTAGCCCGTTTGGAGATCATTCCTACTCAAACAAGAAGCAGCCAGCAGCTCCGAAGCATCTCAAAGCGGGAGAAAAGCTGAATCTGAAATATGGGATTTATATTCACTCAGGCAATACACAACAGGGTCAAGTCGCGGCTGCCTTTCAGCAGTTTTTGAAAGTCACTCAGAAGAAAGCGGTTCAAAAAAAAACCGTAAGTAAGAACTCCACAGCAAAGAAAGTCGCGGCTGCTCCTTATGAAGAACAGAGCAACGCGATTGAACCGATCCCTGCCACAGCAGCCGGGGTGAGTAACGACTGTAATTCTTGTCCACAAAAACGAAGTCGTCGACTGTTTCGTCGTTGGCGCAACCGCAGATAAGTGAACAAATTATCGCTCACTCGTAGCTATCTCCCTTTCTGGTCTGAATAATCGGACATTACAGAAAAAGAAACCTATTGAGATAAGGGTACGGTCGTTCTATTCATTGCGAGTCGTTGCCTGCTCCAATAAGATCAGCACCATCGATTTTTTCGATTTTAAGAGCTGATAAAGATAAAGAACCTCGGATATTCAACGAGGGTCTAGTGATATCAAAAGGCAAGGATTTATGAGGGACCATCTCTCCCGATATAAATTGCGGAATTCGACTCTTAATTCAGATTGTTTCTTCGATCAGATTCGATCCGCCGACACAAACAATATTTTGAAAAAAACGCTTTTTAATCAAGGACTTACTACGGTGTTACGAACACATACCTGCGGGGAATTGAGATCAGACCATGTTGGGCAGTCAGTGACTCTAGCAGGCTGGGTCATTCGAGGCCGCGATCATGGAGGTTTGGCTTTCATTGATCTGAGAGACCGCTACGGAATCACGCAAATCGTATTTAATCCTGATCGTGACGCCAAGATGCATGAACTGGCACGTTCCCTGCGCGCAGAAGATGTGATTCAAGTTACTGGAGAAGTTGTCTTACGAGATGATCGCGAAAATCCAAAGCTGGTAACCGGTAAGATTGAGGTCCGTGGCCATGAATTGAAAGTTCTCAACAAAAGTAAAACGCCCCCATTCGAACCAGGCACAACAGAACTGCCCAACGAAGAACTTCGTTTGACGTACCGATTCCTCGACCTTCGGAGTGAGCGCCTGCAGGCAGCGTTGCAGTTGAGACATCGTCTGAGCAAAATCACCCGTGATTATTTTGAGCAGTATCAGTTTCTGGAAATTGAAACCCCGATTTTGGGGCGAAGTACTCC
>JAJDEK010000459.1 GCA_029259875.1 Planctomycetaceae bacterium | reverse complement strand
TTTTCGGTAAACATCAAATTCTGTTTTACCAGCTTCCACAATTTCCCGCGCACAAGCGTGACCGGCATCACAGGCCTGCATACACAGTTTCATTAAGGCTATCTCATCATCGTGTTTCTGCCGTCGCAATTGACGTAAGGTGCTGCCTATTTCGAGCGTGGCATCGGTTTGCGTGATTTCCAGTTCCTGTAACGCACCGACAGGTAACCATTCGGCTTCGATCGCACCTGCACGACCTTTTAATTGGGGGACGACTGACTTCAACGCTTTGAACAAAGCATGATCACGATTTTCCACCGAGTGTTTATGATCATACCATGGCTCAATCGCTTCATGATCCACAAAGAATTCCGCAGCGGCAGAACGCAGGGTGAAATTATCACCAATCAATGTGACACCTTTGTCACGATCCAGCAATAACAGCGCCCGTTCTCCCCTTGAGAAACTAAAGGGCTGTACGAGAAAATTGGACAGATACAGCACATGACGGGGATCAGCGATTAAAATCCACTGCAGGTGATCGGGAACCGCTTCCCATAATCGCTTCTGACGTGCCAGACAACCTTCTTTAGACAGCATTCTTATTATGTCCTTGAGACGAAAATCACTTGTAAAAATCAAACGAACGTTTATTCGAAACCTTTGACGACAAGCCAGTGTTCTGCATCGAGGGCCGCCATACATCCACTGCCGGCTGCAGTAATTGCTTGCCGATAATGATCATCGGCTACATCGCCGGCTGCAAATACACCATCCACGTTCGTATCGGTTCGGAACGGTGTTTTCCAGAGGACATAACCTTTGTCGTTGGTATCGATCTGCCCCTTCAGAAAGCTGGTATTGGGTGTATGACCGATGGCGGCAAAATAACCAGTCGCATCCAGCTCTTCAGTTTGACTGTCATCGACCGTGCTTCGCAATCGCACACCCGTCACACCTTTTTCGTCATCACCTAAGACTTCATCGATGACGGAATTCCATTTCACTTCGATCTTATCATTCGCTAAGGCGCGATCGACCATGATTTTACTGGCACGAAATTCATCACGGCGATGCGCGATATAAACTTTTGAAGCAAACTTGGTCAGGAAAATCGCTTCTTCCATGGCACTGTCGCCACCACCGACGACAACCACTGGTTGATTTTTAAAACGAGGAATCGCACCATCACAAACTGCACAGGCAGAAACCCCTTTATTCTTGAAACGATCTTCCGATTCGAGCCCCAGATAATTGGCACGCGCGCCAGTAGCGATGATGACCGTCAAGGCTTCCACTGTCTCGCCATTCGCAGGTGTTACTTTGAATGGATGAGATGAAAAATCGACATTGATTATGTCATCGGTGACGACCTTTGTTCCAAAATTGACGGCTTGCTGGCGCATCAATTCCATCAACTCTGGTCCACTCACACCTTCGCCTATATGCGGTGCCATATACTTTCGTTTGGAGTCATCAATGGAGTCATCCAAATAGGCCCCTAGATTTCCGGTAGGAAAGCCAGGGTAGTTTTCGACTTCCGTCGTTAGATTCAACTGTCCTAAAGGCATTGTTCCCTGTTGACGATTTTCTTCGGTTACAGCCCCTTCAAAACAGAGGGGTTCCAGATTGGCTCTGGATGTGTAAATACAAGCAGCCCAACCAGCGGGTCCTGATCCGATCACAACGACTTTTTCCGGCACGTTAGCTAACCTCCTGATATCGATTTTCCCTGACTGAAATCGTTAATACAGATTTTCAGTAACGAGAAGTTTGACAGTAGAATTGATTTTTGAATTACGAGCAACAATCACATTGGTGTGCTCGACAATCCTACTGAAGTAGAGAGAGGAATTCCAGATGGTGGGAGGACTCGTTTATGTGCAGAATCAGAAATTAGGGAAATAAAAAAAGGTGCTTCGAATCATAAGAATGACTGAAGCACCTTTTCTGTGCTGAATGGGACAAGTGCGGGCCAACGCTTGCCACCATCGCTGATAATAACTAAAAGCATAAGCCGTACCATTCAGAAAGAATTGTCGAGAATTTGCTGTAAGCCATTCATAAATAGGTACTTAGTTTATAATTAAGATCGTATTAAGAAAATAGTCGCTAGAGAACATGTATTACAATGCAACACATGTTGCATTATTGCACGATGCAAAACGCTACACTATTTCCCCTCATAGCGATTTCAAAGAAAAGTCGACACCAGTCTTGCGAATTCAGACTTAGTTTTCATATTGTGGAGCTCCGCAGTACGCTGAGATGTCTACAATAGTAATATATCATTGATCTGGTGCTGGCTGTACGCCCAGACTTGCTGAGAGATTTTAAGGAGAGTTCCGTGTCGAATGCTTCCCCAGCACGGCCCAAGAAGTTTACCGTCCCCCATTTTCTGGCTACCAAGGGAAAAAAACAGAAGATTACCATGCTGACCGCTTATGATTATCTGTCAGCAAAAATTCTGGATGAAGCCGGTTTAGACTGCCTTTTGGTAGGCGACACTTTGGGAATGGTTGTCCAAGGTAAAAGCACAACATTGCCTGTGACCCTTGATGAAATGATCTATCATGGCGAAATCGTTTCTCGTGCTGTCCAGCGGGCATTGATTATTGTGGACATGCCTTTCATGTCTTTTCATGTCTCACCCGCACAAGCATTAGAAAATGCAGGACGCATTTTGAAAGAGACGGGAGCGGACGCCGTTAAACTTGAAGGGGGAGTCAATCAGGTAAAAACGATCGAAACCATCGTCTCCGCTGACATCCCTGTGATGGCGCATCTGGGCCTGAAACCGCAATCGGTCCGTGCATTAGGTGGTATGGGCAAAATTCAACGTGACGAAGATGAGCTGATTGCTGACGCTCTGGCAGTAGAAAGAGCAGGGGCCTTTGGAATTCTTCTTGAAATGATTACCGCCCCCATCGCTCAAAAGATTACAGATACTGTGACGATTCCTACGATTGGCATTGGTTCCGGACCGGGCTGTGACGGGCAAGTCTTGGTCACGCCTGATATGCTGGGCCTAAACGCTGATTTTCACCCACGATTCCTGAAAAAATACGCGGATCTCACAACAACCATGACAAATGCTGCTCAAGCGTACGTGAACGAGGTACGAGAGGGTCAATTCCCCGATGAGTCACATAGTCATACTTGAGCATGATTCTCTGAAGAAGCTTCTCTGAGATTGTTTAACCGCAGTCTATCAGTCAGAAGACTGAAGACTGCGGACTCGTTTCCCGAAACAATTTTCGATTCCCAGAACCAGCATTACCCATAACGCAGAAAATGCTTCCCCCAGGTTAATCTTAGAGCTTCCAAACCGACGTTCTTCGAAAGTGAAGGGGACTTCCTGAAATGTGCAACCTACTCGACGGCAGCGGTAAAGGATCTCCTCTTGAAACGCATAGCCTTTGGCTCTCAGTAGAGAAAAATCAATCTCAGACAGTTTAGGAACGCGATAACAACGAAAACTCCCACTGCAGTCCCGTGATTTCAAGCGAAGCAATAATCGAGCGTACCAATTGATGGCACCACTCATAAAATAACGTTTAAAGCCCCAGCCTTCAATTTCGCCACCAGGTACATAACGCGAGCCGATCGCTACATCGGCATTTTTTGTCGCCTCCACCAAATCCGCCATGAAGCGGGGAGGATGACTAAAGTCAGCATCCAGATTCAAAACGAGATCGTATTGATTTTCAATGGCATATTGAAAACCGGCGACTGTGGCCGTCCCTAATCCCAGTTTTCCACTGCGATGGATGGAATGAATCCGTTGATCGTTTTTTTTCAGCTCTTTGGCATACTCTCCCGTCCCATCCGGAGAATTGTCATCAATGACTAAGATTGCAGCATAAGGCAGGTGCTCGTGAATTTCCGGAATGAGTAATTCCAGATTTTCTCGCTCATTATACGTACAGAGTGTCACTAATAATCTGGGTGAATCAGAATCTGTCATCAGTTATATCGGGCCCAAAGAAAAACGTCTCAATTATTTTGGAGGAATCAACACAGGCGGTTCTTGATTTTTAGCAGGCTCTGGCAGAGGAATCAATGGTTCGCCTGGTGTCTTTGCGTCTTCGGGCAGAGGGGGTAGAGATTGGTTATTAATTTGGGGTAACTTCACTGCAGGAGGGGGTGGCAGTGAGAGCTTGTGCTGTGGAAGCGTTTTCGTAATCGGAGCAGACCGAGATGATCCAGGCGGATTCTGTTTTATCTTCGACTGATTGGATTCAAATGCGGGCGGACGAGTCTGCGTCGGATTCACAACATATCCCGAATGACTCCCTTTCTTCTTAATTGATTGTTTATTTCCTACACCGAAATTGGGATCCAGAAACGCCAGAAAATGATTGCCACGACCAGCCAGACGAACACCGGTCGTTAAAACGTCTCTTGCCTGTTCTGCCTGACCGTCAAAATATAACACAACGCCAAAGATAAACAGTCTCTCTGGATCACGAATATCCTCTTTGACCCATTCAGCAACCTGATGCAACATTGAATCTTTGGCGATCACATTATCTGCACCAAAAAGATTACGTAAACTTTCGCCTGTAAACGGCCATTTCGGATCCAGGGCCAGGCCTTGTTTGAATTCATAGGCAGCCCGGTCATACTGCCGTAATGCAACGAGCGCGAATCCCTTTTTGAAATGGGGAGTTGGCAGATCCTTCGTCAATGAAGCAGCCAGCTTGTACCGGTCGTAAGCTCTTCGGTAATCCTGTTTTTTGAAATACTCATCGCCTTTCACCAGATTACGCAGGCTTAACTCCCGCGCATGAGGAGTAGAGGGAATAATGTACCTCTTTATTGTCTTGGAAGGTTTGGGAAGATAATTCGGATCTTCCCAACGCTCTAAATCATTATTGAGTGCATTATTCAAAGGCAAATTACTGGCAGCACCAGGATTTGTTAGTTGTGGGTGTGCTGGCAGCGTGGGTAACGTGCCTGGCACATTGCTATAAGGATAAACGGCTGGTGGCGAGAAACCTTGCCCGGGAAGAATCGGATAAAAGCCGTTTAAGGAATAGTTTCCAGAAAATAGTACCGGGTTGCCTGCGATAAACGCATCGGTGCTGTAATAACCAAAGCGGTTATAAAAATATGGCCCCCATGGATTGCCATAATAAGAGTTACCGGAAAATGAAAAATTAAAATCGACGTTTCCTGAGCGTCCCCCGAATGAAATTCCGGGACTAGGCCACGTGCGACCATAATAACGTGGATAGGAATGCCTGTGATGGTGGTGCGAATGATGGTAATTACCATGTCGTCCGTGTGAAGAGTGCGGTCTTTGAGCAGAAGCCTGATCAGAAAGACCTAAAAACATGCAAGCTGTGCACAATGTGAGAACGTACCGCATTTGTTTTCTCCTGAAGGCCCAGCCGTTAATTACAACTGCATTATGCACACTGAATTCCCTAAAAGCAAGGACTTGTTCAACTGATACAGCTATAAAGTCCCTTGCAGAAACAACGAGAGAGTCTACTCTCAAAGGCAGCATGACTCACAGAAACAGCACAATTTTGTTTCCACACACAAATCGGAATACCTGGTCATAGCAACTAGCAGGAAAAGAGTAAAAAATAGTTACGATTGATCGAAATCACTTTCATCAGCAACGTTGAAATGAGAATCAGGTAGTTTGGAGAAGCTCTACTGCCCCAGGTCTTTACCTGCTTGTAGGGGTGTATGCCGCAAGTCGTGTAATAAAAATAGCTGTCAGGAATGGGTCCCGCCTCACATTAGGTATAGCCACAACCATCAAATATAAATCACCTCCCTGTATTCAAACTACCTATTCCCACAGGTTTTGAAGGATGTTTCTACCCTTAATCCATCGTAAATTCTCCTCAGCTTAACTAACCGTTACGACACTTATAATCCGGTGTAAAAATGACGTAACCTTTTTATCTGATAATGACTTGAGACATTCAAGCGATTATTCCAGCACGCCGATAGTTTGTAGCAGTCGCAATGAGAATTCGCTTCTGAATGATCACAAGGAAAAAGTTCAGATGTGAATTCGGTAGATGTTCGCAAGAGTATCAACCACAAACGGAATAATTATTGTAAAGGGATTGTTAACCAACAATCTCCTTTAGACTCAAGCCAGCGCGAGTTGAGGAATTCAACTTGGACCGAGATTGGTCTCAAAGGGAACAAAACAAAATTCGCGCAGCAATCACAATGGTGTGACAAAAGAGGCACATCAATCTGTCTATGATGGTCAGAAATCGACCCAAGAAGGAGACGCTGTTCTATGAAATGGATTAGTCTGTTAAGTGCATTTGTTGTGGCATTAGGGATGAATGCCGTTGCACAAGCAGATCTTTTTGACCTTTCGCTTAACCGCGGGGCTGCAAAGAGCTGTGAATGTGCCTCGACCTGTCAACCCGAGTGTTGCAAACCCACTATTACGAAACCATGTGAGCCTAACGTTTACACTTACCAACGTCAGTGCTCATCAATTAAGCCACCTTGCTGTGGCGAAACAGGACCCGCCTGCTGCAAGCCTGCTCGAAGGCTTCGTGGTTGGTTCAAAAAACGCTGCTGTAACTCTGGATCAAGCTGCAACTCTGGAAACTGCAACAACGGTTGTGCTCCAAAAGCATGTGCCGCACCAGCTCCAAAAGCTTGCTGTGCTCCTGCTCCAAAAGCATGTGCCGCACCAGCTCCAAAGGCTTGCTGTGCTCCTGCTCCTAAAGCATGTGCCGCACCAGCTCCAAAAGCTTGTACACCAGCACCTAAGACCTGTGCTGCACCAGCTGCAAACACTTGCTGCAACGAAGCACCTTGCTGCAACGCAGATCCTTGCGAAATCGCAGAATTGATCTACCAGTCACAAACAGCTTGCTATGCTAAGCACCGTCGCAAAGCAATCCACAAGCTGGGTGACAAGTTCAACTGTGAGTGCAATCCTGAAATCATGTGTGCTTTCATCTACGCTTTGAACGACGCTGACGAACGTGTTCGTGCTAAAGCTGCTGATGAAATCGGCGACCAGCTTCGTAAGAACAACTGCTGCTGCTCACCACAATTAACAGCTGCACTAACTTGTGCTCTGGGTGACTGCGACAAGAAAGTTGTTCGTGAAGCAACTCAGGCTCTGACACTCTGCGGATATGAAGTTGTTGAAGGTGACTGTGGCAAACCTTGCTGCAACACTGGATGTGCTCCAGCCGGATGCTCTCCTTCAGCAGCACCAGCTCCTGCACCAACCTCAGACCCTAAGGCTTACTTCCCCAGCCGTTTTCAAGACCAAAAACAGTCTCGTCGACGTATGACTGGAAACAGCCTGTCTAACTTGTTTGGTCTGATTGACTAGTTTTCAATCAAATCTTAGTTAGATAAGAATGAATTCTTAAACGGCTCTCCTTTACTAAAAGGGGAGCCGTTTTTTTTGTTGTCTTCGAGAAATCAAGAAACCGGCATTGAATTCTTTTTATTTTGGACAGTATAATCCAATTAGTTAATTACAAAGTCTTAAAGACATGAAGCCATTAGACTTAAAATAAAATGCTCGTAATCCCTATGATGATCTGTTATGATAGAGTCTTCCCTCCAACAAACACTCAACGTGTCAAAGCCTGCATTTTGGAAAAATGTACTGTAAGTTCCCTCCTTTTCAACAAGTCGACACCCCAAAAACATCCTACCTGTTAAATTACTACTAAGTATAGCTGTTTAAAATGAAGCAAATGTAAGCGTAACCCTATGAAAGCACTTGTTGTTTGATTTAGAAATCGAAATGCTACACTCCGACATCTAGTCAACAATCGCCTTTTCAGATTTGAAGGTTCTCACTATGCGACGTCGAAAATTCCTCAAATACTGCACTAGTGTTTTAAGTTCCATCTACGCCACGATTCTGGCTGTGCCTGCGTTAGGTTTTTTGTTTTCGACTCTCAAACGAGGCAGTCAGGAGAAGAAAACTTATCGACTGGCTAAACTGAATGACTTGGAACCTGGAGTCCCCCAACGATTTCCAATCATTGACCAGCGTGTTGATGCCTGGACGAAATACCCCTCAGGTCCGATTGGGTCGGTTTGGATCAGTAAGACCAAAGATGAAAAAATAACCGCCTTCTCGTCAACCTGCCCTCATCTGGGATGCGTGGTGGATTATGTTCCCGGTGATGAAGTCTTTTTCTGCCCGTGTCATGCAGCAACTTTTGAAGCGAATGGCACCATGGTAAGTGGTCCTCAGCCTCGTGGAATGGATGAATTAAAAGCATCACTTCAAACAATACGTGGCGAGAAGTGGATTGTTGTGGAATTTCAAAAATTTGAAACCGGAATTTCAGAAAAAGTTTCGATAAGCTAGCGCAGTGTCATTTGTCTAAACCCCTTACACCGTTGATGTAATTATTTAGATTTCCCATAGGGAGATATTTCAGTGCTGCCAGAAAAAGCCCAAAAGTGGATC
>JAJDEK010000458.1 GCA_029259875.1 Planctomycetaceae bacterium | reverse complement strand
AACTGCAAGTCTTTCTTTAGATTGGCACTGCCACTTGCCTGTGACTTTTTATATTGTTCTAAGGCAGCAGCGTAGTTTCCATTCCGCTCTTGATTCCGAGCAATATTCAATTGTGGTGCTTCACCATTCCACCTTACTCGTTCAACTTCATTTGCTGGGATTTTGACGCTTTTCGTACCCCGCTTTAAAGTCAATTCAGTTTTCGTATATCCACTGATATCACCTAACAACGGGCTACTGCTATTGTATTTATAAATCGAATCTGCAGCTTCGAGATTTGAGGTCATCAGAATTTGTAAACATGCAAGCAGACTTAAACATAACCAGATTAGGCGTTTCATCAGTTTTTTGCTCCTCAACGATAATTATAGTCTCATCACGGATTGATGATTTTGTCTGTTAGAAGGAAATCAGGCATCCTTCGATTCACCTTCCGGACGAGGTCGTGACTGTTTTTGTTGTTTTGCCTGTGCGGCTTTTTTCTTGGCAATTGCTGCTTTGCGAGCTGCAATTTCTTCTGGAGACATTTGGGCCAGCTTTGCTTTACGGGCCGCAATTTGTTCCGGAGTTAGTTTTCGTTTTTCCTTGCCCGATTCCTCTTGGGCCGTTCTTTTTTTGCTTTTGACTTTTTCTGAATCCGTTTGAGGCTGTGTTTTATCTACAATAGGGTTCGGCATAGAAGACTTTGCTGGTGCAGGACGACTTGGTTTGGGAGTCGGTGCAGGCTCAGGAATCTGTGAAGGCATCGTGACATTCGAGGCAAGTTGATAAGATGGGGGAGCTTTTTTCCCCGGTTTTAAGCCAAAGAAATAAAACGCAATAGCACCTCCAATTCCCAGAAGAATCACTGCCAGGAATATCATCGTATTAGAACCAGCTTCTGTTTGTGTCGCCTGTGCAGGTTGTTGTGCCACTTTTTGCTGGGTGTTTGCTGGAGTGTCTGAATTTAATTGCGCGGCTCCATTTGCAGCGATCGTTTGTGGTGCAGAGACGCGGCGTTCCAGGTCTTGTGGATCTTCACCCATGTCGGTCTGAATTTGTCGATAGAGCTGGTTGAACCGTTCCCAGACTTCATCCGGCAAATCAACGCTAATCTGGCCAAAGACATTCGCTTCATATTTGGCACGTCCTAGCTCTTTAGCATCGTTCACAGCAATTCCATATTTCCGTCGAGACTCGATACTATTGTATTGTGAGTCATAATACATTTTCTTTAAATCATCACGCCCTGTGGCTGAGATTGAATTTTGCAACAGGCGAGCAAGATAGCCCCATCCACGAACGAGAACTCCATCTGCGAGTGTAGTCCCATTAATGGCGTCTAGATATTTTTTGTGAGAGTCGCCCTGACCACTGCCAGCCCAGTCCTGCAAAATAGAAGCTGCTTCGAACTGAACTTCAGGCGATTTATCCTTTTCTTTAAGGACTGGTGTGATCAGTTCCAGTGCTTCTTCGAACTCACCCTGTTGTCGTTTACAATTGACAAGTCGCAGGGTAATTCCAACCTGAAAATTCCCTGGTATGAAATCGCCTGAAGCATCTTGGCGTTTCTGGATCTCTTCAAAGGCGGCTGCCGCTTTTTCAAAGTATTTTCGAGCGATGGCTGGGTTCTCACTCGCCCCTTGTCCCATCCCAAAGTAAGTTTCTCCGATCCAAACCAATGAGCCATATGTTTGGTCTTTTCGCTTGAAGATGTCTGTTAAAAACGTTTCCAATGACTTGCGTACGTCATCGATGCGCTTAGTATCGCCGGTCGCTTTGAGACGTTCAATCTCTTCGGTAATCTTTTCACCTAGTTGACGATACATTTCGGTGATTGATTCTCCGCCAGACCCCGACGCTGATTCTTCGAGTTGCTTCATCGCTTTCCGAGCTAATTCAATCTGTTGTAAGCCAATAAAAGCACGCAATTGAAGTTGATACACCAGGTTTGCAAACTCACTACTTTTAACTCCCTTGGCAGGTCGTTTTTTACCTTTAGCAACATGAATTGCTTTCAGAACCGAGTGTGGTTCCTTGGTCAAAATATCGATAGCTTCCTGATAGTTTCCATTGTTTAAAGCGATCTGGGCAAGTGAAGCTTTGGCAGCGGTGAGATTCTCTGGTGTAGCTGCTGTCTTAGGTAGTGATTTTATAGTTGCAGTAATACCTGTTCGAAGGTGTTTCTCTGCAAGTTTAGCCCATTGATTTACATCAGCCGGTTTATCGTCGGAACGCCGAGACATTGTCGTCAAATAACTATTCCAGTAAGCCTGCCCTGCTCTGATCTGGGCATCAACATACTGTGGCGCTGTAGCAGGTACTTGTGAGTACCACTTGGCGGCTTCAGCCGGACGGTCTGTCTGACTATAAATATTACCCAGTTGAATCCGGGCATCGTTGGCACGATCACTCTCAGGCCACTTAGTGGTAATCAGATTACAGATACTCTCCATGTGTTGATTATCAACATACCGCTGTTGTTTGGGAGAATCATTGTAAGCTTGCAGGTATCCTGCCAACGCGAGATAAGCAGCATCCAAAGCGATCTGTTCACTGTCTTTATGGTGGAAGTTAGCGATAAATTCGCCAAGAATTGCAGATTCGTAACTTCGTCTTAAATTATAATAGGTATAACAAAGCAGAAATCGAGCGTGGTCCAGTTCCTTGGGATCTGTTTTGTTGTCGGCCAATTTCAGGGCAATTTTTAGAATGCGAGCCGTTTCGTCCATGAACTGATTGAGTTCGACCTGTGCATTCTTTTTATCTTTCGCTGATTTAGCCGCGGCCAGTTTGTCTTTCAGAGCTTTGGTCTGTTTAATGCGATCCTGCCCTAAACCATAGGCCGTTTCGAAGTCTTTGGGATCTCCTCCGGAGTTTCCTTGTAGTTTGGCAGTAATCCGACTAATCAACAGCCGGGAGACATCGCGGTACTTGCCTCGGAATGCGTTGACAAACCGAGCATTCGTTAAAGCCTGTCGTAGAATTCGTTCCTGTTCGGTTTTCTTCTTTCCCTCGGAATTGGCTAACGCTTCTTGAGCACGTGCCAGCTCCCATGTGATTCCCTGACCAATAGATGTACGGTTACGTGAACGGTTTGTTTTTAGCCACTGCTCAGCTTCATTGATCACCAGTTCATAATCTTTTTTCTTATCATCGTTCAGGCAGATTAAACGAAACTGCAAAATGTTATCTTTTAGCTGTTTAATTGGCAGAGATTGTCCTGGGTGCCCGAGCAACTCATTATAAATTCCCAGTGCTCGTCCTAATTCTCCCTGTTCCTCAAAGCATTTCCCTTGCCACATGCGGGCATAAAGTCCACCCACTTGGCTGCGATAGCGTTCGTGAATTTTGGCATATTCTTCAGAGGCCTTTTTCAAGAGGCGATTAAAGTCGGCACTGCCGGGATCATAGGTTTGTGCTTCTGCATAAGTGCATTGTGCAAGGTCGAGCTGCGCGCTCATGAACTGAGTTTCTGCATTTGCTCTTGCTTTGTACTTTTCAGGTTCTTTTTGTTTATCAATAAAAGTAGCAGGGAATGATTTCCAGGTCTTTTCGTGCAGATTAAAAGCCTTCTGAAAGATCGCGCGTGCTTGAGCAACGAGTTTCCGGGCAGCAACCTGAGCTTCCTTTTTCTTTTTTACGTCAGACGTCGTCTGTGCTTTGCGGACTTCGACTTCCGCTTTTTCGAGAATAATCTTTCCCTGTTCGGTACTTGCTGTTCCCGCTTTGGGGTGATTGGGGCTCTGCTGAGTAAACAGTTTCAGTTGTGCCAGTGCCTGATTGAGCGTTGCTTCCTGATCTTTAGGGAGCTTTTGAGTTCGTGAAAACATCATCAAAGTCATGGCACGCTCAAAAGGGATCAGCTCTCGTATTTCTTTTGGCGTTGATTTATCAACATCAATTTGATCGAGATACTGCAAAGCTGTATCGTGATAGTTTTTATCTCGTAATCCTTGTAAGAACTCGAGATACTGCTCTTCTGCGTGAGCAGGAGAGAGAAAAGTGAGAATGCTAGTAAGACTCACTACAAAAACTAAATGGAATAGACGCATATTACAAATTCCATCGCTAATGAACGGATGAACTAAGGCCGTGATAGATAGAAAGGAGTCAAACCTACGAAATCACATGATTGGAAGAAGCCATACAGAATGGAAACACCTTGGCAATCATTATACCTACCTCATTAACAAAATGTTCGCTATCTGATTTCGATTTTCTACAAGATCTGGTTTTCCAGAGGTGAGAGAGAACCATTCTCAACTGAAAAATCGATAAATACCAGCATATCCCGAGGGAGGGGTCTCCGCAAGAAAGATGCCGGTAATCACTTGATAATTCGGCTGTTAAACCAATTTGTTTCAGGTTTTAATTAGCACCTGATGTAAGGTGACCTGCGTCTCTTACGGCATTTCCACCTGGAAAGTTGGCAGGGAATGGAACCGGACTTCAAGATTGTACACCGCTGGTTTGGGGATAAAAAAGAAAGTCTAAGCGGGCTTCGAATTTGACGCTGGACTGTGGTGTCTATATAAAGAATGGCATAAACTCAGTCTAACCGGAGAGGTGTCAGAGTGGCCGAATGTGCCGGTCTCGAAAACCGGTGTGCCGCAAGGTACCGGGGGTTCGAAGCCCCCTCTCTCCGCTTATAAAGACTACTGGCTTGCAAACATATATAAATATTATGTTTGCAAGCCATTATTTTTTGTGTGATCTAAAAGCTGATTCAGTACCGAAACTAAAGAGGCCAACGCTTTTTTCCTCTAGCCCTCGATTATGGCCAACGACGATTTGTGCAATTTTGTTCCAGCAAGCTAGTTTGATCTTCACTGCGTTTCACAAATTCATCTGGATCAGATAAAAGAAAGGACTGTCGAATTTAGTATAACTGTGGTAAGTTAAGACACGACTGCCCCTTTGGTCTGTGTTACTTTGTTTCCTTGTAGATTACGAATGTAGGTATTGCGAACAGAAAATACCTGATGCGATCCTATTCCATGCTCTTCTGCGCACACAAAAGAACTCTGGTGTTCCTCGTTGAGTCCCCAGCTATTTTGAGCACTTCCAAATCGTACTTATCATGCGAAGTTGATTCATGCTCTGAAAACACTTGCTGTCGTCTGCGAACGTGAGTAGGACTTTGGAGCGGCGATTAGAGCTCATCAATAAATTATTCAGGTATCAAATGAATTCAAAATAATACAGGCACAGATCGCTTCGTTAAAGCAACTCGAACTACTCAGTCAAATTACAAAAGACTTTCCAAAGCTAACACGCTCCAGCTCAAATCATCTTCGTAATGTGATAGTGTCGATCTTCTGAAATTTCGACTTCTGCCATGTTACCGGCTTTTTCAATCATGCGTTTACAGTCGGAGTTCAGATTACGCAGGTGTAATTCTTTTCCTTCCTGACGATAACGTTCTGCAATTTTATTAATGGACTCAATCGCCGATTGATCGTAGACACGTGAAAAGTAGAAGTCGATAGCTACGACTGGTGGATCATTAGCCGGGTCAAGCAGTTCGCGAAAGCTGCTGACCGATGCGAAGAAGAGTGGACCATGTAGCTGGTACACTTTTTTATCATCTTCAAAATGAATGTCAGCCATCATATGGGTTGCATGATGCCATGCAAAAATGAGCGCTTGAACGACGATCCCCAGTAGTACTGCAATGGCGAGATTGTGAAACAGGACTGTGTACCCTGCGACCAGAACCATTACGAAGACATCACTTTTTGGCACTTTATTCCAGGTATGCAGAGTGCTCCATTCGAAGGTACCGATCACAACCATGAACATCACACCAACTAGTGCCGCCATGGGAACCATAGAAATAACAGGTTTCAAAAGCACAACTAGAGTCATTAAGCCCGCCGCAGCCACAACACCAGACAGCCGGCCGCGTCCACCGGAATTCACGTTGATCAAAGATTGACCGATCATTGCACAGCCACCCATGCCGCCAAATAATCCACAGACAATGTTCGCAGCACCCTGCCCGATACATTCGCGGTTTCCGCTGCCGCGTGTTTCGGTGATTTCATCAATCAAGGTGAGTGTCATCAACGATTCGATCAATCCAACACCAGCCAGAATCAGCGAAAAGGGCAGGATGATCATGAGCGTTCCCCATGTGAATGGAGCGAGCACATATCGAGAGTCCAGAAAGAATAGCATCGGCAACGGTTTTGCTGTTGCTTTCACGGAAGCCACAGCTGTGCTGATTTGTTCCTGGCTTAAAACGGAAAGGTCAGGAGTTATTTGTGGATCATTTTGAATCGCAGGATTTTCAGAAGTTTGAACTGCCAGAGCGGTATCTTTAACGACTTTCGCTTTCAGATTATTCATCATCAGATCGTCAACGGTTTGTACAACGTTTGACTGTCCTGTCGGATTCCAACTCTCAGGAGCAAATTTGTTGATGCCTATGGCGATCACAGACACCATGATAATCGCGGCTAGCGAACTGGGAACGGCTTTTGTTAACTTGGGAAGTAAGACAATCACAGACATGGTTAATGCAACAAGGAAAATCATAATGGTTAATGAAGTCCCCGGCAGGAACGTCATTGTTCCTTCGATTCCCAGTGTTTTGAAACTTCCAATTTGCGCCAGGCCAATGACAATCGCCAGACCATTCACGAATCCCAACATCACTGAGTGAGGAACCAGACGAATTAATTTTCCCAACCTCAGTACACCCACAGTGATTTGAAGTAAGCCACACAAAATGACAGCAGGGAACAGGTATTGGATTCCATGCATGGCAACCAGTGAGACAATCACAACAGCCATGGCGCCGGTAGCACAAGAAATCATGCCTGGGCGACCACCTGTCAGCGAGCTAATGAAACCAATAAAAAAAGCAGAGTAGAGCCCCACCGTGGGGGGAACTCCGGCAACAAAAGCAAACGCAACAGCCTCAGGCACCAAAGCAAGTGCCACAGTGAGGCCAGATAAAACGTCATCCTTGACAGAAGCAGTATGCTTCGAAAAATACGCTAACATCAAAACTCCAATACACGTTCTCGAAATCGATCTGCACGGTCAGCCCGTACGACGAACGCATTCGTCTTCAGGCTCTCCCTGCTTACGCTGGAAAAGG
>JAJDEK010000457.1 GCA_029259875.1 Planctomycetaceae bacterium | reverse complement strand
TTTGATATTTGTCGTGTGAGTCTTTGTTATCGAAGACTACGTTTAAGGCGACGTGATATTCTTGATCGTTGACATCACGCTCAAATTCAGCGCCACGGACACCGGCAGAAAAGTAAAGTACACCGGGATGATCCTTTAAGTATTTGTGGCAGGCATCCACCATTGCTTCAGATGCTTCTGAGGTAGCGTCTTTGAGGGTGAAGTAAACCATATGTGCTACTTGTGAGGCTGCCATTTGTGTGTTTCCTTGAGGAGTTTTAGAGTGAGTTAAGTTAATTCAGATTATGATGTTAGAGAAAAATTTCAACTGACATGGACCTGATGCTAGATTCCCTATTTTCTCAAAAATCACTTCAAAAGTCACTGGAAGGAGGGGGTAATGAATTCTGTAAATTACAAAATTTAAGATGAAGGGACTTTAACGATTATGCCGATAATTAAGGAGAGTGGGTTATTCGTTTCAGCCAATGATTTGAGGTGCGACTTTCAACTGTGAAAGACAGAAACGAAATAAGGAAGTGCGATGAAGCACACAAAATAAAAAGGAGTTTTTCGATGTCCCTCTGGATTCGAAACAGTATCGTAGTAGCATCATTGTTCTTGATTTTCTCTAGTGACGCGGAAGCACATTTGTTTCGAAGGCTCTTCAATCAATGTGGAACCGGGTGCTACTATCCACAACATAAACGTTGTGGGCATCGCTGTCGCAAGTTATCGCGGCGTTTTTTCCGACGATGTGCTCCGGTGACCTCTTGCTGCCCAGGAGTTTGTACGCCTCCACCGCCAAAAATTTGCTATCAAGATATTATTTGCACCGAATATAGAATGGTTCCTCAAACACGAACCGTTCCTGTGACTACCTATCAACAGGTGACCGTTGATGAAGGTTGCTGGCAGAGAGTTTGGGTGCCACGCATGGTAACAAAACAAATACCACGCACGCAGTATCGTCAAGAAACTAGTTACGTACGATCACCTTATCAGGTCAGACGTCGTGTACCTGTGATGGCTCCGCAACCGAGTTGCCCGGGTTGTCTGGGAACACAACCTTCCATTATGAATTCGACTCCGACTTTGCAGCCTCACATCGTGCCATCGACTCCTTCCACAACTCCTGCTCCTTTGACGGTACCAAATCCAACACCGATGTCTTCAACTTCATTAGACTTGGGAGCGTATCCGACACTTACACCAACATTGGCGGCTCGACCTGCTGCTGTCTGGGGAGGAACTACGACTTCCGCTTCAGTAAATTCCGGTCCTGTCTTACCACCTAACCCTGCTGTACTTCAGATACCGCAGGCTGCACAAGCCAATTCAGAATGGCAAGTAATCCAATCACAGAATTCGTATTTGAAAACACAAACTACGGTTACGCCGCAGACGGCCGCGTATGATGATTATTCTTCAAGACCTTCCGCGACTGCAAAAGGAGTCTTCGTTCCTGCTCCCTCTGCTGCGACAGTCTGGAATACACCGCGGCGAAGAAAACTCAATTAGACAGTGATCACCGTTGCGTGATCATCAGTCATTTAAGCCGGAATCTGCATCAGGCACATGCGGGTTCTGGCTATTTTCATTTTCGAGTAGCGCTTCCTGCTCACGGCGATTCATTTTATAGAATACGAATCCGAAGCCGGAAAAGAGAATCGCAGGCATGGCCAGCATAAACGTGATGCTGTACATGTAGGCCTGCGGTTTGTTATCGTCCGTTTCGTTCAACTGTTTACACATCGGGCAGGCAGAAGCCTGACTAATGACTGGGGGAATTGAAAATAGACCCAGCATGATGGCAGCGAGTAAACAGGTTCGAATGATGGAAAAACGTTTCAACATGATTAAAAACTCTGGTAAGGAGTTGAGATTGTTACATTAAACGATAGCAAAAATCAGAGAAATTTCAATACAGCTCAGGCTGCTCCTGGTAAATGGTAGAGCATGAAATAGATGACAACACCGGTAATCGAGACATATAACCAGACCGGAAACGTGATTTTAGCGATCCGACGATGTGCTTCCCACTGCTGTTTTAGTCCACGACGGATTGTAATCCAGGCTAGCAGGGGCACCGATGCTGCCAAGATCACATGTGTGATCAATATGAAGTAATAAACTGGTCTGATCAGGCCTTCCCCTTCAAATTTGCGCGAAGCATTTCCTGTGTAGCTTTGTAAGGCGAAGTGATAAAGCAGATAGAAAACCAGAAACAAAATCGAAGTTCCAAACGCAGTCAACATTGTCTTTTTGTGTTTTTCCTTTTCACCTTTGCGAATGAAACGATAACCGACCATCAGCAGAATCGTTGCTAATCCGTTTAATACGGCATTCAAGGTGGGGAGTTGCAGAACCCAGTCCGGTGCTTGCTTTGCTTCGACTTGATTTTCTTCTACTGCTTCTACCACAGCCGGTGATTCGGCTTCTGTTTGACTCAGTATTAAAGAAGACAATGAGCTTGAAAGATGGTGAGTCAACAAAGGAGTGAGTGAAATCATGCCGGCTTTGGGAGGAGCGGTTTGTTTTGGCTTGGCCTCCTGCTTTTCTGCTTGTGTTTTTGCATCCGATTTGACTTGTTCACGAACTGCTTTTCTCAGAGCCGCTACCTCTGCATCATTAACGGCATTGTACTTTCCTAAGACGCGGCCATCTTTATCAACCAGCATGACGTTTGTGGTGTGAATCACTTCGAAGCCGGGTTTTCTGGCGGGACCCGTGTTTTCCTGAACTGGCATCAGAAAACTTTTCTCTATCAGATGAAAAATATCTTTTTG
>JAJDEK010000456.1 GCA_029259875.1 Planctomycetaceae bacterium | reverse complement strand
TAGGGAAGGGTTCCATCCCTATCCTCCTGATAAACACGAGACGTAATGTCCGCGCAATACGAAGACTGAAATTGTTTTGTCAGTAGAATTGTTGCAGCAGGCTTAATGGTTATAATCGGAATAATTTAACATTCTGTTAAGTGATTAACAGAGTTGCGTGGCAAGTATCCAGGAAAAAATGCACCGCACATCCCTCTATAGAACGAGTAGTCAGCGCAGCCATCCTATTATTCCAGTGTCCGTTCTACCACAGGGCCGATGGTTCGTTGAAGGCGCTTTCATTCGCGTGCAAATTAATAACGGTAGTATCATCAGGGACGTGATTAGACAGCCCTCGAAGCCACTTATTTTTCGAGCGAAATGACACCATCCCATTGATCGGGAGCCTTGTAATTATTACAAGCAATCTGCAGCAGCAAGAAATCTTTAGCGCGGTCCTTGGGTGGCAAATGCCCTAACAGATCGAGTGCGCTTTCCCAATCTCCTTCA
The DNA here is from genome assembly GCA_029259875.1 of Planctomycetaceae bacterium. Taxonomy (GTDB): domain Bacteria; phylum Planctomycetota; class Planctomycetia; order Planctomycetales; family Planctomycetaceae; genus Gimesia. Next base: position 2,662 of record JAJDEK010000456.1, on the reverse strand, counting down.
ATAAACGCCTCGACTGCTGCTTCAAAGTCAGCGATGTTCTGATTCGAGATCGAGCTTTTCCCTTCGGAAGGCAGCAATTCATAAATGGGGAATGGCGTTTGAAATCCGGCGGGTCGAAATATTCCAATACGTCGACAACGGGCTTCTGTTTCAGGTAGCAGATTTCGAACATCGAAGGCTGTCTGTTCATCGATGAGAATGGGAACTCCAATCTGCTTTGTCATACCTTCCAGTCGAGATGCCAAGTTGACCACCGGACCAAATACACCCACTTTCGCCTGTTCTCTGGTCCCGATTTTACCAGCAATTGCCTGACCACGGGTAATCCCAATTCCGACCTCAAAACCGCTCAGTTCATTTTCCGTAGAACTATTCGAAATTTTGAACATTTGATGAATACGCAGCGCTGCCAGACATGCGGGAATAGCTCCTTTGGTCAAAGGCACTGGCCAACCCCAAAACCCGAGTGCACTGTCTCCCTGAAAATCTGCGATGACACCATTTTGACCGCTAATACTCTGAGTCATCACTCCCAATGCATTCTTTAATCGACCCAAAAAATGATGTAGGTTTTCACCTGCCTGCTCTGTCATATGAGAGAATCCGCGCAGGTCGCAAAATAAAACGGTAGTGTCGGTTTCAGTTGGTTCCAAAGTGTCTTTGGCATCATCTTCTGAAACCATTTTGATGATCGCAGGTGAAAAGAACTGCTGGATACCAGAAAACCGGTCTTCTAGTTCATGTACTCTACGAATGGCAGACAGCATTTGGGCGAGCAATTCAACGAGGTTCAAGTCATCCTGTAAATCATCTGTCGATAAAAATGCTTTTGAAGGTGATTCTTCACCAAAACGACCACAAGTATAGAGGCACCATTTCTTATTACCATCGGTTTTTACCGGCGTACAGAAAGCCCAACGACCATTTGCCAGTGGCGCTCCATTTCGATTTCTCTCAACTTCGATTGCTGTCTCATTTTTCTTCAAGACATCACGCACCAAAGACCTGACGATAGACACACGTCTGAAACCTGGAACCGGCTGTTCCCAATGGACAACGCTCCATTTCTTTTCGCCGTCGCTCTCGATGATTGCCACAACATCTGCATGGTTCATGACATCTTTGAGAATTTGTGCGGCTTGCTTAGCCAAATTATCTTCATCTTTTGAGAGCCACAGTGTCGGCACCAATTTGGTAACCGCTTCAATTCTGAAATCTGTAGTACGTAAGCTGAATTCTGTTAAGATGCCTGAATCAGTATCGAGATCATCAAGTATTTGTAAGATCCCGGAGTTCGGTGTTCGATCAATCGATTGGAATTCCGTCGCGCCAATTTGAAACTTATCACCAACCGATAAGCTCAACTCACTGTAATATTGGTTATCAAACCATATTTGATTCCTGACACTTGGAAAACAGCGAATATTGAGGCATCCCTGATGTCGTTCAAATTCTGCATGCATACGTGATATAGTGGAATCCCAGGGAACAGCGAAATCATTATCCGCACTTCGACCTAACAGCAATGTCTTAGAGTCGGGAATATTCCACTCAATTTTTTCGCCCGGTCTTGAGCCTGTTGCAATTAAGTGCATGATTCTTGAGTTCCGTAATGTAAACGACGTTTTAGATGTGGATCTTGGCATGGTATTGACTTTGATGATTCAAGCATGTTTGATATAGGTATGATCACAAAGCCCAACATACAAAACGTAATTTCTGACGAATGGCAACGACTCTTTCTCTAAATAGTCAGGTTTTTTCTAATAAAATAGTCAAAATTTCAAGTAGTAAACTGTAATCATTTACCGTTATTTATGTGTACGATATTGTTTGTTTTTACTTGAACTCAATTTGTCACACATTCCAACGAGATCTTGATAGAATGTGGCCACTACAATCGGCAAACTTGCTACATCCCTTCTCCCAACACTTATAGAAAGTTTCTCAAAATGAGCTGCACCACATGCAGATTTCGTCGACTCAAGCCAATAAGCTGTCTGTTGTTGTTGATGATTGTATGCCTGCTCCTGCAAGTTGTTGTTTCAACATTCTCAGAGAAAATGTACGCAACAGAATCGTTGGCTGCAGCAGATGTTGAGAGCAAACAAGAGAAAACAAAAAAGATCATGGGGATCACCAATGCAGACTGCAAGAAGTGTCACCCCTCTGAAGTCGCAACCTGGATGAAGACAGTACACTCTCAATCTCCCGATATGCGGCTCTACAAATTTGAGGGGAATACAAAGAAGTATGCAACTGCAATGGGAATCACGAGCGCTAATTTACTTGCTGATTCCATGTGTGCTGATTGCCATGCCACCAAAGCAGTACGGAACGGGGAAGTGAAAGTGATTTCTGGTGTTTCGTGTGAATCGTGTCATGGCGCATCGGGGGGAGAAAACGGCTGGCTGAATCGTCATCAATCGTATCATGCCAGCATGCCGATTCCTCGAGCTGAAGAAACCGCAGAGCACCGCGCAGAACGCCTCAAACACTGTGATGAAGCAGGTATGATTCGTTCTTCGAATATTTATGGTCTTTCAAAAGCTTGCATGAAATGTCATATTATTGTCAATGAGAAGCTGATCTCTGCGGGACACAAATCGGCAAGTGCTTTTGATTTTTCTTACTGGTCGAGTGGCGAATTAAAACACAACTT